>NZ_PNOZ01000013.1:0-116213 GCF_002879555.1 Verrucosispora sp. ts21
CTCGACCATGTGCACCGGGATGCGGATGGTGCGGGCCTGGTCGGCCATGGCGCGGGTGATGGCCTGGCGGATCCACCAGGTGGCGTAGGTGGAGAACTTGTAGCCCTTGGTGTAGTCGAACTTCTCGACGGCGCGGATGAGGCCGAGGTTGCCTTCCTGGATGAGGTCGAGGAAGGCCATGCCGCGACCCGTGTAGCGCTTGGCGATGCTCACCACGAGCCGGAGGTTGGCCTCCAGCAGGTGGTTCTTCGCCGCCTGGCCCTCCTGTGCGATCACCGTCAGGTCGGCGAGCAGCTCGGCGGAGACCGGCGTGCAGGTGGTCAGCTTCTCCTCGGCGAACAGCCCGGCCTCGATCCGCTTGGCGAGCTCGACCTCCTGGGCGGCGGTCAGCAGCTTCGTGCGGCCGATGCCGTTGAGGTAGGCGCGGACCAGGTCCGTGGAGACGCCGCGCTCGTCGGTGGCGTCCAGGTCGGTGAGGGTGTCGATGCCCGGCTCGGCCTCGGTGCCGACGCGCGTCTGGTGCTCCATCATCTGCAGACCCATCTCCGTCTCCCCGTTTCGTCCGTGCGGTGTTGCGTGGCCAGTTCTGCCGGTGACACACAGCTTGGCGGTCGGGGCGTAAAACGGGAGTGAGGCGATCACGAACCTGACAATCCGGAGTCCGGTCGGGTTGGTCGATTCACCCGGTTCGGGTTGCCGACTCCGGTTACCGTGCCTGCGGCCGGCCGACAGGCAGTCCGCCGGGGATGGACACGACAGTCAAGCGACGGAGGCAACTGTGGTCTTCAAGCGGCTCATGCAGGCGATGGGAGTCGGTGGCCCGGCAGTGGAGACGGTGCTGGCGAATCCGAACTGTCGACCGGGGGGCCAGCTGGAGGGCGCCGTCACGGTCACCGGCGGTGACCACGCGGTGGACATCTCGTACGTGGCGCTGGGGTTGATGACCCGCGTCGAGGTGGAGAGCGGCGACAACGAGTACGCGACCAATCAGGAGTTCCAACGGCAGCACGTCACCGGGGCGTTCCGGCTCGAAGCCGGGCAACGTCACGACATTCCGTTCCGCTTCGACGTGCCCTGGGAAACCCCGGTGACCGAGCTGTACGGACGACACCTGGCCGGGATGACCATGGGACTGCGTACGGAGCTGGAGGTGGCTCGGGCGGTCGACTCCAGTGACCTGGACGCGGTGGCGGTGCACCCGCTGCCGGCCCAGGAACGGCTGCTGGAGGCGCTACTGCGGCTGGGCTTCCGGTTCGCCCGCGCCGACGTGGAACGGGGGCACATCTACGGCGTCCACCAGACGCTGCCGTTCTACCAGGAGATCGAGTTCTATCCGGCACCGCAGTACACCGGTGCGATGAACCAACTGGAGGTCACCTTCATCGCCGATCCCCGGCAGTTGCAGGTGGTGTTGGAGCTGGACAAGCGCGGCGGGCTGTTCACCGAGGGCCGGGACGTCTTCGGCCGGTTCACCATGGACTACGCGACCCTGGACCAGACCGACTGGGCCGCCCAGCTCGACGGTTGGCTGCGCCAGTCCCTGCAACGCCGGGGCCTGTTCGGCTGACCTGCCGCCCCGCCCCGCCGCGCCGGTCCGGACCGCCCCGCCGCGCCGATGCGGGCCGCCCTCACCGCGCGGATGGGGGCGGCCCCGGTCGTCAGAGGTCGAGCAGGATGGTGCGGGGACCCACGTTGACGCTCTCCACAAGCATGTGCGCCCGGAAACGACCGGTGTGGACCGGTGCGCCACGGTGCCGCAGCGCCTCGACCACCGCGTCGACAAGCGGTTCGGCCACCTCGGCCGGGGCCGCCGCGGTCCAGGAGGGGCGGCGGCCCTTGCGGGCGTCGCCGTACAGGGTGAACTGGCTGACCACCAGGATCGGTGCGGCGACCTCGGCGGCGGAGCGTTCGTCGTCGAGGATCCGCAGCTCGTGCACCTTGCGCGCCATCGTCCGGGCGGTCTCGACGGTGTCGGTGTGGGTCACCCCGAGCAGCACCAGCAGCCCGTCGGTGATCGCACCGACCACCTCGCCGTCGACCGTGACGCTGGCCCGGCCGACGGTCTGCACCACCGCGCGCACTACGCCTCCACCGGCTCGATGAAGCCCCGCTCCACCAGGTGCGCCACGATCGGGCCGGCGGCCTCGGCCAACTCGTCGACGGTGACGTCGTGCGCGACGGCGAGCAGCGCGAGCTGATCCCGCAGCGGCAGCCGCCCGTCGGCCCCGCCGACCAGGGCCAGCACCAGCGGGTCGATCTCCTCGCTCCAGCGCAGCCCGTGCGGCATGTCCAGGACCTGGCGATCCACCCCCCAGCCGTCCTCGCCCATGGTGGCCTCCTGGTGCAGTCGCAGCCCTTCGGCGGCGCGGTAGCGGGCGGCCAGCACGCCGTCGGTGCCCTGCTCGCGCAGCCAGTCCTGCCGGTCGAACCAGGTGGCGATGCGGTCACCCATCGGTGCCTGCACCCGCTGGCGCAGATCCTCGACCCGAAGTACCGGGTCGTCGTGGCCACTGCGGCGCAGCGAGACGATGCCGAAGCCGATCGCCTCCACCTTGTGCGCGTCGAACCAGTCCAGCCAGTCGGCCATCCGCTGCGGGTCGGCGACGTCACCGACGTCGGTGAGCCACAGGTTGACGTACGCCATCGGGTCGGCGACCTCGCGTTGGACGACCCACGCGTCCAGCCCGGTACCGGCGAACCAACCGGTCACCCGCTCGGCCCAGTCCTCGCCGGTCACGTGCACCCAGTTGGCCAGGTACTGCATGGTGCCGCCCTCGGTGAGCAGGGTCGGCGCGGCGGCGGCCAGTTCGGCGCCGATCGCGTCGCCGACCCGGCCGGAGTCGCGGTACACGTGGGTGGTGGTGCCCGGTCCGACCACGAAGGGCGGATTGCTCACCACCAGGTCGAAGCGGCGGCCCGCCACCGGCGCGACCATGTCTCCGCGCAGCAGTTCCCAGTCCTGACCGTTGAGGGCGGCGGTGGTGGCGGCGAAGCGCAGCGCCCGCCGCGAGACGTCGGTGGCGGTGACCTGCCGCGCGTGGGTGCTCAGGTGCAGCGCCTGCACCCCGGACCCGGTGCCCAGGTCGAGCGCGGTGTCCACCGGCCGGCGGACGGCAGCGCCGATCATGGTCTGGGTGGCCCCACCGATGCCCAGCACGTGCTCGGCGTGCAGCGGACGGCCGGGTCGGGCGCTGGCGGGTACGTCCGCCAGGACCCACCAGTCGTCGGCGTACGGCTCCAGGTCCAGGCCCATCCGCAGCCCGTCGCCGTGCCGCTCGACCAGCCCGGCCTCCAGCGCCTCGGTGATCGTCAGGGGTGCGAGCGCCGCCGCCACGGCCGCCTCCGGTTCGGTCTGCTCGCAGATGAACACCCGGATCAGGGTGGCGAGCGGATCCCGGTCGGTGGTGGCGCGCAGCGCGGCCCGGAAGTCGTTGCGGGCCACCCCGCTGGTGGCTACCGGACCGAGCCGGGTGGCGATGCCGTTGGCGGTGAAGTCGGCGTTGGTCAACGCGGTCCGCAGCGCGTCGACGCCGGCGGGGGAGAGCAGCATGTCGTGTCCGTCCACGCTGTCATCCTGCCTGGTCGCACCGGGCCCGACCGCTAGCACCCGTGACATGGGAAGTCAATCGATGCACATCTCTGTTATATCCATCGATATGCCGCTAGCATCTCCTGCAACTCAGTCCACGGGCACACCGTCCGGCCAGAAGCCCGGTCGGCTGCCCAGGTAAGGGAGGCAAGACGATGTCCTCAGGGTCCCCCGCGCGGCGCAGCCTCATCCGGGCGCTCGCCGTCGTCGCCACCGCGGCGGCCGTCTCCGCGGCCAGCACCACCGCAGCGGTCGCCGCACCCACCGGTGAGATCCGCGGTGCCGGCGCGTCGAACGCGATCAGCGGAAGCTACCTTGTCGTTCTTCGTTCCGACGCGGTCGGCACCGCCGGATCGTCGGCCGCCCGCGCCGCCGTCCCGGACCGGGCCAGCACCCTGGTCAAGCGGTACGGGGGCAGTGTCTCCGACGTGTTCAGCGCCGCGCTGACCGGCTTCTCCGCCAAGATGACCGCCGCCCAGGCCGCCCGGCTCGCCGCCAACCCGGCGGTGGAGTACGTGGAGCAGGACCAGAAGATCACGCTCGCGGCCACCCAGAGCAACCCGACCTGGGGCCTGGACCGCATCGACCAGCGCAACCTGCCGCTGAGCAGGAGCTTCACCTACCCGAACACGGCCACCAACGTGCGGGCGTACATCATCGACACCGGCATCCGGACCACGCACAACGACTTCGGCGGCCGGGCCACCTGGGGCACCAACACGGTCGACAGCAACAACACCGACTGCAACGGCCACGGCACCCACGTCGCCGGCACTGTCGGCGGCTCGACCTACGGTGTCGCCAAGGGCGTCCGTCTGATCGCGGTCAAGGTGCTCAACTGCTCCGGCAGCGGCTCCACCACCGGCGTGGTCAACGGCGTGAACTGGGTGACCGCCAACGCGGTGAAGCCGGCCGTGGCCAACATGAGCCTCGGCGGCGGGGCCAGCACGACCATCGACAACGCGGTGGCCAACTCGATCCGCGCCGGCATCAGCTACGCCGTGGCGGCCGGCAACTCCAGCGCCAACGCCTGCAACTACTCGCCGGCGCGCGTCTCGACCGCCATCACCGTCGGCTCGACGACCAACACCGACGCCCGCTCCTCGTTCTCCAACTTCGGCTCCTGCGTGCACATCTTCGCGCCGGGCACGAGCATCACGTCGGACTGGCACACCAGCAACACCGCGACCAACACGATCAGCGGCACCTCGATGGCCTCCCCGCACGTGGCCGGCGCCGCCGCCCTCGTCCTGTCGGCCAACCCGTCCTGGACCCCGGCCCAGGTCAAGACCTACCTGGTCAACAACGCCACCACCGGCGTGATCAGCAGCCCGGGCAGCGGCTCCCCGAACCGCCTGCTGTTCGTGGTCAACTGACCCTGACCTGAAACCGGCCCGGCGGATCGGTGATCCGCCGGGCCGCTTCACGCCGCCAGGTCGACAAGCACCGAGGTGGTCGAAGTGGTCTGGGCCGGGAAGGCCCGCGCCGGCCCGTCGACGTGCACCGTCACCTGACCGCCCACCGGGCAGGCGGCACCGCCGTCGAGGATCCGCGCGGTGATCCGGGTGCCGTCGGCCAACCGGAGCCCGATCAACGCGTCATGCCCGTGAAAGTCGTGTCGTAGGACGCTGGCGGTGACCCCGGCCGAGCCCGCGGCGACGCGCACCTGCTCCGGGCGGACCAGCACGGTGACCGGGCCGTCGGTCACCGGTCCGGTCACCGGCAGCACGCCGAGCGCGGTCCGGGCGCTGCCCTGTTCGACGACCGCGGGCAGCAGCACCGCGTCGCCGACGAACCCGGCCACCCACGCGTCGACCGGCTCGCGGTAGACCGCGGTCGGCGCGCCGGCCTGGATCACCCGCCCGTCGCGGAGCACCACCACCTTGTCGGCCACCGACAGCGCCTCGCCCTGGTCGTGGGTCACCAACACGCCTGTCGCGCCGTCGGCGCGCAATGCCTCACGTACGTCGTGCCGCAGTCCGGCCCGCAGGCCCGCATCGAGGGCGCTGAACGGCTCGTCCAGCAGCACCACCGACGGTCGCGGCGCCAGCGCCCGGGCCACCGCCACCCGCTGCTGCTGCCCGCCGGAGAGCTGATGCGGCATCCGGGCGCCGTAGCCGGCGAGCCCGACCAGCGTCAGCACCTCCTCGACCCGGTCGGATCGCCGCGTGGCGCGGTCCAGGCCGTAGCCGACGTTGTCCGCCACGCTCAGATGCGGGAAGAGCGCGCCCTCCTGGGGCACCACCGCGATGTTGCGGCGGTGCGCCGGCAGGTGCCGCCCACCGCCCGCCACCCGGCTGCCGTCGATCAGGATCTCCCCGGCGTCGATCCGTTCGAAGCCGGCGAGGCAGCGCAGCAGCGTGGTCTTGCCGCAGCCGGAGGGCCCGAGCACGGCGGTCAGCTGGCCGGAAGGCACCGTGACGTCCACCCCGGCCAGCGCGGTGACCTGCCCGTACCGCTTGACCACTCCGCTGAGCACGACCTCGCTCATGCCGGCCCTCCACTGAGTTGATGATGTGTTCTGCTCATGCCCGCTCCTCCTTGTCGAGCAGGCCGCTACGGGCGACCAGCAGCCAGGTGGGCAGGGCGGAAATCGCCACCAGCAGTGCAGCGTAGGGTGCCGCGGCGGCGTAGGCACCGACGGCGGTGCTGGTCCACAGTTCGGTGGCCAGGGTGTCCATCCCGGTGGGCCGCAGCAGCAGGGTGGCGGGCAGTTCCTTCATGCCGGTGAGGAAGACCAGCGCGGCCCCGGCGCCGATGCCGGGCAGGATCAGCGGCAGGGTCACCGTCCGCAGCACGGTCCACGGGCCACGGCCGAGTGACCGGGCCACCTCCTCCAGACCGACGGGGGACTGGGCGGCCGCGCCGGCCACCGCGCCGACCGCCAACGGCAGGAACAGGGTGGCGTACGCGAGAGCGAGTAGCCACCAGGTCTGGTAGAGCGGGTACGCCACGTTGATGCCGAAGAAGATCAGCGAGAGTCCGATCACCACGCCGGGAAGGGCGTGGGCCAGGTAGGCCAGCCGGTCCAGCAGGCTGGTCAGCGGGCCGGGTGCCCGTGCCGTGAGCAACCCCAGGGGCAGCGCCAGCAGCATGGTCAACGCTGCGCCGGCCAGTGAGACGGTGAGCGAGTTCCCGGCCGCGGCGAGCACCTCGGGCAGCGCGCCGGGGCGGGACACGCCGGCGGCCAGCCGCCGACCGAGACTGACCGCCGGCACGCCGAGCGCCAGCCCGGCGACCCCGACGAGGACGGCGATGACCGGCCAGCGGGCCGGGCCGAGCGGCAGCCGGGACGCCGGCCGCCGGGCACCGCCGAGCCGGGAGTACCGGGCGCCCCGACGGCGGGTGGCGGTCTCACCGGTCAGCAGCAGCACCGTCAGCGCCACCAGCACGCAGGAGAGCACCAGCGCTCCGGTCCGGTCGAAGCCCATGTCGAAGGCGACGAAGATGGCCCGGGTGAAGGTGTCGGCGCGCAGGATGGACACGGCGCCGAAGTCGGAGAGCACGTAGAGCGCGACCAGCAGGGCCCCGGCCGCCGTGGCCGGGCGGATCTGCCGCAGGGTCACCGCGGTGAAGGTCTGCCAGCCGCTGCGCCCCAGCGACCGGGACACCTCCTCCTGGGCCGGGTCGGCCCCGCGCAGCGCGGCGGCGACCGGCAGCAGCACGTACGGGTAGGAGCAGAGGGTCAGCACCAGCGCGGCCGGCCAGAACCCCTCCCACCGGGGCACCGTGGATACCCAGGCGAAGGCGGCGATGTAGGTCGGTACGGCCAGCGGCAGGGCGGCCAGCACGGCGAAGACCCGACGACCGGGCAGGTCGGTGCGGGTGACCAGGAAGGCGGTGCCCACGCCGAGCAGCACACAGGCCGTGGTCACCACCGCCGCCAGGCCGATGCTGCGCAGCGCGAGCAGGCCCACCCGCTCGGTCCACAGTTCTGCGGCGATCCGGTCCCAGCCCGCCTCGGCGGTGCGTACCGCGAGGTAGGCCAGCGGGATCAGGGCGACGGCCACCGCGGCGGTCGAGGCCGCGAGCAACGCCGGCCGGGGAGCCAGCCGCCGCACCT
Organism: Verrucosispora sp. ts21; assembly: GCF_002879555.1. NCBI lineage: Bacteria > Bacillati > Actinomycetota > Actinomycetes > Micromonosporales > Micromonosporaceae > Micromonospora > Verrucosispora sp. ts21. Next base: position 7,653 of record NZ_PNOZ01000013.1, read on the forward strand.
GCCCGGGTACGCCGAACAGGGCCGACCCGGTGCGGGACGGCCCTGTGACGGTCGGCGGAGCGGTCAGGGGACCAACCCCGAGTTCTTGATCATGGAGACGGTGGCATCGAGCGTGTCCAGGTCGTTCAGGTCGATCTGCGGCACCGCCAGGTCGGCCAGGGCCGGCACGAACGCCGGGGCGGGCGCACCGTCGATCACCGGGTACTCGTAGGTCTGCTCGGCGAAGTAGGTCTGGGCCTCGGTGCCGAGCAGGAAGTCCACGAACGTCTGCACGTCCGGGTTGTCGGCCGCGCGCTTGAGCACGCCCACACCCGCCACGTTGACCAGCCCACCGGTGTCACCGCCGGGGAAGAAGTGCAGCTTGGCCTTGAGCGCGTCCGGCGTGGTGCCCTGCTCCTTGGCGACCTCGCCGAGGTAGTAGTGGTTGATCAGGCCGGCCGGGATCGCGCCGTTGAGCACGTCCTCCAGGATCTTGCCGTTGCCGTCGCGGATCTGCGGGTCGTTGGCCTTGAGCCCGCGCAGGAACTCCTCGGCCTTGGCGTCGTCGTGCTGCACCCGGATGGCGGTGACGAACGCCTGGAACGACGCGTTGGTCGGTGCGACGCCGACCTTGCCCTTCCAGGCCGGCCCGGTGAGGTCGAACACCGAGGCGGGCAGTTGGTCGGCCGGTACCAGGTCCGGGTTGTAGACCAGCACGCGGGCGCGGGCGCTGACGCCGACCCACTGGCCGTTGCCGGCGCGGTAGGTGGCCGGCACCTTCGCCGTGGTGGCCTCCGGAAGGGTGCTGAACATGCCCTGCTTGGCGACCGTGCCGAGGGCTCCGGCGTCCTGGGCGAGGAACACGTCGGCCGGGGACTTGTCGCCCTCCTCGACCAGTTGGGCCGCGAGCTGCGCGGTGTTCGCGTAGCGGGCGTTGACGGCGATGCCGGTCTGCTCGGTGAACTTGTCAAGCAGCGGCTTGATCAGCTGCTCGTTGCGTCCGCTGTAGACGGTGATCTGCTTGTCGGCGGACTTGTCGGAGCCGGTTGCCTTGTCCTCCTCGCCCGATCCGCAGGCAGCCAGGCCGACGGTGAGCAGACTGGCGGCGAGCAACGCACGCGTGAAGCGGCGGGTGGCAGGCACGGTGAACCCCTTCTCCGGTTGATCCGGCAGCCCGGTACTGGTCGGGCGACCGACGCGCCGAAGTTAGCACAGCCTAACCTCAGTTCGAAATTCGGTAGGTGCTGCACCGGTTCCGGGGACACGACAGGCAGGATGGAGGACATGACGCTCGCGTTGCCCATCGACCCGGCGGCGAACCAGCTGCTGCTGCGCAGCCCGCTCGCCCTGCTGACCGGGATGGTGTTGGATCAGCAGGTCTCGATGGAGAAGGCCTTCTCTTCTCCGTACGTGCTGACTCAGCGACTCGGCCACGACCTGGACGCCCGGGAACTCGCCGGGTACGACCCGGACGCCCTGGTGGCGCTCTTCGCCCAGCCGCCGGCCCTGCACCGGTTCCCGAAGGCGATGGCGGCCCGGGTGCAGGAGGTGTGCCGGGCGCTTGTCGCGCACTACGACGGCGATGCGGCCCGGCTCTGGGTCGATGCGGCGGACGGCCGTGAGCTGCTCGCCCGCATCGCCGCCCTGCCCGGGTTCGGTCGGCAGAAGGCGCAGATCTTCCTCGCCCTGCTCGGCAAGCGGTTCGGGGTGCAGCCGCCCGGCTGGCAGGAGGCGGCCGGCGACTACGGCGACCCGGACGCGCACCGCTCCGTCGCCGACGTCACCGACGCCGAGTCGCTGCGCCTGGTCCGGGAGTACAAGCAGCAGATGAAGGCGGCGGCGAAGGCGAAGGCCGCAGGCTCCTGACCGCTGGCCGGGTTTCGCCCTCGGCCGGGGTCGGGTCGATCGTCAGGCGGCGCTGGGCTGGGCCAGGGAGGCGATGGCCCGCCGGACGTCGGCCAGCGAGACGGTGGCCGAGTCGTCCAGGTCGGCGAGACCGGCCTCGATCCACTGCCGCATCAGGGTGGTCACACCGATGCCCCGGGCGTCGGCCGCTGCCCGGACCCGTTCGTAGGTCTCCAGCGGCAGCCGTACCGAGCGGCTGACCATCGGGGTGTCGGTGTCGGGGACGGGAAGCTCCACGGCTCGGCTCTCGTCGATCAACTCGGCGAGCCGCTCACCGCCGCTGTGGAACTGCTTTGTCGCGTCGTGACGGTCCATCGTCACCGCCTCCTGCTCTCCGGAGATTTTCGTACCGCCTCGTCGTAGCGCTTGGCCTCGACGTCACTCAACTCGCGGGCGGACAGGACGTCCCAGTCGTTGTCGGTCCCGTCGGCCTCGGCCAGCAGCACCGCGATCCGCCGCCCGTGGGCGGTGGTGGCGTACACCACCATCACGTCGTCACCGAGGTGGCGGATGACACGTCGGCTGCTGTGCAGCGCCGCCCAGACTTCCCCGGGTGTGACGTCGTAGACCCGCAGGTTGGCCAACGCCTCGTCGGTGAAGCTGAACCGGCTGCCCACGGCGAGAGCGTACCACGTACGTAACACGAATCCCGGGCCGACGAACCTCGCCGCCCGAGCCGCGGTGGTGACAGGATGGGTGGGATCCCCGAGGAGGTACACGGTGAAGCGTCAGGCGTACCGACCGATCCTCATCACCGACGCCTCGCGAAGCCAGGACGACCAGCTGACCACCCGGCAGCGGCGGTACGTCATGATGATGTGCGTCCGGGCGGCCTGCGTGGTCGTCGGCGCGATCCTGGTCGGTGCCAAGGCGCCCCTGCTCTGGCTCTGGCTACCCCTGGTGGCGCTGGGCATGCTGATCGTCCCCTGGCTGGCGGTGCTGCTGGCCAACGATCGTCCGCCGAAGGACGAGCACCGGCTCGCCAACCGCTTCCGGCGCGGCCAGCCGACGGAGGCCCCGGCGAGGAGTCTCACCGCCGAGGAACGCCCACACAAGATCATCGACGCCGAGCCCTGACCGCCGGCGCAGCTCGCGCGGGGGCCGGAGGAATCCCGGTCAACCCCGCGCGAGGCCGTGCTGTCGGCGTGTCCGCGTCGCCCGGTCAGCCGGACGGGCGGGCACCGACCTGGGACACCGCTGCCGCGCCGAGACGGGTGGCCCGCTCCAGGGCGGTGTGCGGCGCGGCACCGGCCAGCCATCCGGTCAGCAGCCCGGCGGCGAAGGCGTCACCGGCTCCGGTCACGTCGACCACCGCCACCCGGCGGGCCGGAATGGTGACGATTGTCGGCTTTCGATCCACCCAGGTCGCGCCGGCCGCGCCCTGCTTGACCACCACCCGCCGGGCCGAGGCGACAAGCGCCCGCGCCTGAGCCACCGGGTCGAGGCCACCGGCCAGCACGGCCGCCTCGTCGGTGTTCACCAGCAGCAGGTCGACCTCGCGCAACCAGGACAGGAAGGCTGCCGCGCCGACCGCTCGCAGCGGTGCGGCCGAGGCCGCGTCGACGCTTGTCGTCATGCCGCGCTGACGGGCGACCTTCAGCGCGTGCAGCCCGGCCGGCCGGGAGCCGGCGTCCAGCAGGGCGTAGCCGGACAGATGCAGATGGGTCGCGTCCCCGGCGGCAGCCAGCGCCGTGTCGACGTGCTCGGGCGTCAACCGGACGTTCGCCCCGCGCTCGGTGACCATGGTGCGTTCGTCGCCCACGGCCAGCACGATCACCGTTCCGGTGGCACATCCGGGTATCCGGGCCACCACGCAGTCGACTCCCGCGGTGGTCAGCTCCGCCACCCGGTCCCGTCCTGCGGTGTCGTCGCCGACCGCGGCGACAAGCGTCACCGGCACACCCTGCGCGGCGAGCCAGGAGGCCGTGTTGGCGGCCTGTCCGCCCCCGGTGAACTGGATCGCCGCCGCCGTGTCCGAGCCGGTCGCGAGCGGGCCGGTCAGCACCGCCACCACATCCGTGATCACGTCACCGACGACGATGACCCGTCCGGTGCGGCTGGCCGCGTCCGGTGTGCCGTCGGCACCGGTGTCCCGCCCGGCGGTCCGCTCGCTCACGGCTCCGCCAGCGTTCGTGGTTGCGCGGCTCGCAGAGTCGGCGCACTGCTCGCGGTCACGCCGCGGGCTCCGCGCGGTGGGCGGCGGCGACCGCGATCCGGGCGGCCAGGTCGGCGTTGCGCAGGATGATCCGGACGTTGACCGCCAGGCTTGCACCCTGCGTGGCCGAGTGGAAATGGGCCAGCAGGTACGGCGTCACGGCCTTGCCGCTGATCCCGTCGCGCTCCAGCCGGGCCAGCCCTTCGGCGAGCGTACGGTCGTGCAGTTGCGGATCCAGCTGCTCGTCGGTGGGCAGCGGGTTCGCGACGACCAGGCCGCCGTGCTGGACGCCGTGCTGCTCCCGAGCGGCCAGGATGTCGGCGATCAACTCCGGGGAGTCGGCGGACCAGTCCAGGTCGAAGCCGCTGTCGGTGATGAAGAAGCCCGGGAACCGGCGGGTGCGGTAGCCGACGACTGTCACCCCGAGGGTTTCCAGGCGTTCCAGCGTCGCGCCCACGTCGAGGATCGACTTGACCCCGGCGCACACCACGGCGATCGGCGTCGAGGCCAGCGCGACCAGGTCGGCCGACTCGTCGAAGGTCTGTGCCGCCTCCCGGTGCACCCCGCCGAGGCCACCCGTGGCGAACACCCTGATGCCCGCGGCGGCGGCGACCGCACTGGTCGCGGCCACGGTGGTGGCACCGTCCGCGCCGGTCGCCGCAGCCACGGCGAGATCGCGTACGGAGAGCTTGGTCACGCCGTCGGCGGTGGCCAACCGGGTCAACTCGGCGTCGTCGAGGCCGACCACCAGCTCACCGGCGACCATGCCGATGGTGGCCGGCACCGCGCCCGCGTCCCGGACGGCCTGTTCGATCTGGCGGGCCACCGTCAGATTGTCCGGTCGGGGCAGGCCGTGCGAGACGATTGTGCTTTCCAGGGCGACCACTGGACGGTGTTGGCGCAGCGCCTCGGCCACCTCGGTGCCGAAGCGAAGATGAAAGTTGGTCACAGTCGCCCACCGTACTGCCGGCACGCCGCGCACCTCAGGTGGACCGGGGTCACGGTGACCTGCCAGACTTGTCGGTTGGAGGTGTAGACGTGAGTGCACAGGTCCTCGAGCGTCCGGAACTGAAGGACGCCGACACTGGTCCGGAGATGTTCCACTACGTGCGGAAGGAAAAAATCGCCGAAAGCGCCGTCATGGGCACGTTCGTCGTGGCGTTGTGCGGGGAGAAGTTCCCGGTGACGAAAACCCCCAAACCGGGTTCGCCGGTCTGCCCGAAGTGCAAGGAGATCTACGACTCGTACACCGAGTGATCCCGCATCGTCCGCGTAACCTGCGGCGGTGACCACCTCCACCGCCCTGCTCCTGGCCGACCTGGCCGGGGTCGCGGTCTTTGCCGCCTCGGGTGCTTCCGCCGCGGTGGCCAAGCGGCTCGACCTGTTCGGCGTCGTCTTCGTCGGCTTCGTCGCCGCCCTCGGTGGCGGGATCGTCCGTGATCTGGTGATCGACGAGGTTCCGCCGCTGGCCTTCGCCGACTGGCGGTACGCGGCCACCGCCGCAGTGACCGCCGGGGCGATCTTCTGGCTGCACCCGCAGTTCGCCCGGCTCCGCACCACCGTGCTGGTGCTGGACGCGGCCGGGCTCGGCCTGTTCACCGTCGCCGGCACCCTCAAGGCCCTCGACGCCCAGGTCCCGCCGGTGGGCGCCTGCCTGATCGGCATGATCACCGCGATCGGCGGCGGACTCTGTCGCGACCTGCTGACCGGCGAGATCCCGGTCGTACTGCGGCGGGAGATATACGCCGTGGCGGCGCTCGCCGGTTCGATCGTGGTGGTTCTCCTCGACGGTCTGGGATACGCCGGGCCGATTCCGCTCGTCGCGGCGGTGCTGCTGGTCTTCGGCGTACGCCTGGTGGCCTTGCGGCGCCGCTGGTCGGCGCCGGTGGCGACGCTGCGGCCACCTCGCACCGGCGGCATTGCGGGCCCGCCGGACTAGCGTCTGCCGGTTGCAGTGGCGCACGGCACGAGGTGCCGGTGTGGCGTCGAGTGGGGCTCGGGGCCGCTGCTGGTTATGCTGAGTCGGCCTTCGCGGCCATCGGTGCGCGGAGGCGTTTTCATGGGGCGGCTGACGTGCCCCTCGGCCCGGTTCGTCGGCCTGCGGTCGGGCCATCGTGCGCATCGGAGAGGAGCCAACGCGTGGCAGCCCGGACGCCGACGCTCGAGACGTTCCCGCCCCTGCGCGCCTGGCAGCGCAAGGCGTTGGTGGAGTACCTGCGTCGTCGCAGCGAGGATTTCACCGCGGTCGCCACGCCTGGCGCGGGTAAGACCACCTTCGCCCTGCGGATCGCCGCCGAGCTGCTGGCCGACGGCACCGTCGAGGCGGTCACCGTGGTCGCTCCGACCGAGCATCTGAAGACCCAGTGGGCGGAGTCCGCGGCCCGGGTCGGCATCCAGCTCGACGCCGCGTTCCGTAACGCCGATCTGCACTCCTCGGCCGACTTCCACGGCGCGGTGGTCACCTACGCGCAGGTCGGGATGGCCCCTCAGGTGCACCGGCGGCGCACCATGACCCGGCGGACGCTCGTCATCCTGGACGAGATCCACCACGCGGGCGATTCCCGTACCTGGGGCGACGGGGTGAAGGCCGCCTTCGAGCCCGCGGTACGCCGGCTGATGCTGACCGGTACCCCGTTCCGCTCGGACGACAACCCGATCCCCTTCGTCAGCTACGAGCGCGGCGAGGACGGTCTGCTGCGCTCCCGAGCCGACTCGGTCTACGGCTACTCCGACGCGCTCCGCGAGGGCGTGGTGCGGCCGGTGCTGTTCCTGGCGTACTCGGGGGAGACCCGGTGGCGCACCAACGCCGGTGAGGAGTTGGCGGCGCGGCTGGGGGAGCCGATGACGCAGGACCTCGTCGCCCAGGCGTGGCGTACCGCCCTGGACCCGGCCGGTGACTGGATGCCGCAGGTGCTGCGCGCCGCGGACGCCCGGCTGAGCGTGCTGCGGGAGGCCGGCATGCCGGACGCCGGTGGGCTGGTCATCGCCACCGACCAGCAGGCCGCCCGGTCGTACGCCAAGCTCATCGAGCAGGTGACCGGGGAGAAGGCCGCGGTGGTGCTCTCCGACGACGTGGGTGCTTCGGCCCGGATCGCGACGTTCGCTGCCTCTGAGCAGCGCTGGCTGGTCGCGGTGCGAATGGTCTCCGAGGGGGTGGACATCCCCCGGCTGGCCGTCGGTGTCTACGCCACAAGCGCCAGCACCCCGCTGTACTTCGCTCAGGCCATCGGGCGGTTCGTCCGGGCCCGCCGGCCGGGGGAGACCGCGTCGGTCTTCCTGCCCAGCGTGCCGCACCTGCTCGGGCTGGCCAGCGAGATGGAGACCGAGCGGGACCACGTGCTCGGCAAGCCGAAGGACCGAGAGGGCTTCGACGAGGACCTGCTGGAGCGGGCCCAGCGGGACGAGCAGGCAAGCGGCGAGCTGGAGAAGCGCTTCGCCGCGCTGTCGGCCACCGCCGAACTGGACCAGGTGATCTTCGACGGTGCCTCGTTCGGTACGGCCGCCCAGGCGGGCACCCCGGAGGAGGAGGAGTACCTGGGGCTGCCGGGCCTGCTGACCGCGGACCAGGTCGCCGCGCTGCTGTCCAAGCGGCAGGCCGAGCAGTTGGCCGCCCAGCGCCGCCGCGCCGCCGACCGGCAGTCCGAGGCGTCGTCGGCTCCGGTGGCGGCCCCACCGGCCCCGATGAGCGCCGCCCAGCGCCGGGTGGCCCTACGCCGACAGCTCAACGCCCTGGTCGCCGCCCGCCACCACCGCACCGGTCAACCCCACGGCAAGATCCACGCAGAGCTCCGCCGCCTCTGCGGTGGCCCTCCCAGCGCCCAGGCCACCATCGAACAACTCGAAGAACGCATAGCCACCGTCCAGACCCTCTGACCAGGGTCCACCCGGCCGCGTTTCGCCCCGTTGATCAAGAGGTTTGCGTCGCGCTCACCTGGGTGTCGCGACGCAAACCTCTTGATCAACAAGTGCCGGGGTGGGCAGTAAGAGGCCGGAGGCATCCAAAGGATGCCTCCGGCCTCTTATGTCGGGTTATGGATCTCAGTTGGAGATCAGGTCGGCACCACGCCAGGAGAACTCCGGGTCCGTCGCGTACCGCACGGTGATCTTCACGAGATCCTCGGCGTACTTGTTGGCGTGGTGTCCACAGAACACCAACTCACTGCCACCCGCGAGGGTGATCCGAAGCTTGCCAGCGGCATTGCAGCGGTCGCACCGTTCATCGGCGGCCGGGGGGCTCACCGTCTCGGGCGGCGGCGTGAGGGTCGGGGTCATCGCCTTCCTCCTCTGGTCGTCACCGATGAACACTCTCTTCGGTCTTGGTCACCTATCGTGCAACACCCATGTCGGGCCTCGCCTTCCCTGTGTGCCCCCGGGGGACCGAGGTCACACCTGGCACCGACAGTGTGCCGTGCACCCAGGGTGCCACGTCAACGATCACATTCGTGCAACCGCCTGATCACCATCCGGCGTTGACGCCAGGTGATCAAAACGACACTATCGGTTGACGATTGCTGATCAGTCGAGGTAGTCGCGGAGTACCTGGGAACGGGACGGGTGGCGCAGCTTGGACATGGTCTTGGATTCGATCTGTCGGATGCGCTCGCGGGTCACACCGTAGACCTGCCCGATCTCGTCCAGCGTGCGCGGTTGCCCGTCGGTCAGACCGAACCGCAGGCGTACCACACCCGCCTCACGCTCGGACAACGTCTGGAGCACCTGCTGGAGCTGATCCTGCAGCAGCGAGAAGGAAACCGCGTCGACCGCCACCACAGCTTCGGAATCTTCGATGAAGTCACCGAGCTGGCTGTCGCCCTCGTCGCCGATGGTCTGGTCGAGCGAGATGGGCTCCCGGGCGTACTGCTGGATCTCCAGCACCTTCTCCGGTGTGATGTCCATCTCCTTGGCCAGCTCCTCCGGGGTGGGCTCGCGGCCCAGGTCCTGGAGCAGCTCGCGCTGGATCCGACCCAGCTTGTTGATCACCTCGACCATGTGCACCGGGATGCGGATGGTGCGGGCCTGGTCGGCCATGGCGCGGGTGATGGCCTGGCGGATCCACCAGGTGGCGTAGGTGGAGAACTTGTAGCCCTTGGTGTAGTCGAACTTCTCGACGGCGCGGATGAGGCCGAGGTTGCCTTCCTGGATGAGGTCGAGGAAGGCCATGCCGCGACCCGTGTAGCGCTTCGCGAGCGAGACGACCAGCCGGAGGTTGGCCTCCAGCAGGTGGTTCTTCGCCCGCTCGCCGTCCCGGGAGATCCAGAGCAGGTCACGCTGCATGTCGCGGACGAGCTTCTCCTCGCCCTCCTCGGCGGCCCGCAGGCGCTCGGCGGCGTAGAGGCCGGCCTCGATCCGCTTGGCCAGCTCCACCTCCTGCTCCGCGTTGAGCAGCGGAACCTTGCCGATCTGCTTGAGGTACGCCCGGACCGAGTCGGCCGAGGCGGTCAGCTCCGCGTCCCGGCGGGCCTGCTTGAGGGCCTCGGACTCCTCGTCGTCCCACTCGAAGTCGTTGTCGCTGGCGGAGCTCGCCGCGTCGGCCTCGGCCGCCTGGGCCAGCTCGGCCGGCTCCTCGACCACCACGTCCTCGATCTCGGCGGCGAGTTCCTCGGGGTCGACGTCGCCCTCGGCACCCTCGCCCTTGGCCTTGCCGGCCGCCTTGGTGGGCTTCGCCGCGCTCGCGGCGGCCACCGTCGCCTTGGTGGCCCGGGTGGACTTCTTGGCCGGCACGGCGGCCTTGGCGGCCACCTCGGCCGTGGTGCCGGTGGTCTTGCGCGAGGTCGCCTTGCGAGGCGCCGGCGCGGTGGCCTCCTCGGCCGCGGGCGCCTGCTTCGGGGCAGGCGGTGCCGCCTTCTTGGTGGTCTTGGCGGTGGTGGCGCGGGAAGCCGGGGTCGCGGAGCGAGCGGCGGCAACCCGACGGCGGGTGCTGGCCGAGCCGTCGACCACCACGGTCACTCCAGCCTCGGAGAGCGCCCGCAGGATCTTCTTGGCCTGGGCCGGAGTCACCTCGGCGGACTCGACGGTGCGCGCGAGCTGGGCCGACGTGAGCTGGCCGCCGGCGCTCTGCGCGTGGGCGATCAGGGTGTCGGTGAGCGAGCGAACGTCGGCGCCGGTCTGGCGGGGTTCTGTCACGAATGACCTTCCGGAGGCGAAGAGCGAGCACGGCCGGATCGTCCGGCGCAGAGTGGTGCACCGTGCCGGGCGATGTGGTTGAGGAACCCCCGTGTCCCCGGCCGACCGGTCGTTCGGTCGCCCGTGGCGCGTGGGCAGGGGTGAATTGTAACGCCGTCTGCGGCGATCATCCTGCGCCGCACGGCTGATCGGCGACCGGGGCCGCCGATTCGGTGTGCTTGTGGACTTTGTAAGGATGATACCCGCGTGCGACCCGGATACCCGGCCGTGCGGGAAGGGGACGGATGATGGATCGCTCGTCGGCACCGGAACTGTTGGACATCGCGGTCGAAGTGGCCCGGAACGCCGCCGACACCGCGTACCGGATGCGGGCCGAGGGCGTCTCGGTCACGGCGACCAAGAGCACCGTCACCGACGTGGTGACCGCCGCCGACCGGGCCGTCGAGCGCCAGATCAGCGACGCGCTGCGGCGGCTGCGACCGGACGACGCCATGTTGGGCGAGGAGTACGGCGCGGCGCAACCGGGCAGCGACGCCCCGGCCCGGGTGCGCTGGATCGTGGATCCCATCGACGGCACGGTCAACTACCTGTACGGGCTGCCGCACTCCGCGGTCTCCATCGCCGCGGAGGTCGACGGCGAGGTCGTGGCGGGAGTGGTGCGCAACATCCACACCGGCGAGGAGTGGACCGCCACGCTCGGCGGCGGCGCCTGGCGTGACGGCCGACGGTTGCGCTGCTCCGCCGAGACCGACCTCGGACAGACGCTGGTGATCACAGGGTTCGGCTACGACCCGGCCCGCCGCGCCCACCAGGCACGGGTGGTGGCCGAGTTGATCCCGCACGTGCGGGACATCCGTCGTCTCGGCGCCGCCGCCATCGACCTCTGCCTGGTCGCCGAGGGCCGAGCCGACGCCTACTACGAAAAGGGGCTGGCGGCCTGGGACCAGGCGGCCGGCGCGCTGGTCGCCGCCGAGGCAGGTCTGCGGGTCGGTGGCCTCGGTGGGCGCGCACCGGGCCCGGACATGGTCATCGCCGCCCCGCCGGCGATCTTCGCCCCGCTGCACGATCGCCTGGTCGACCTGGACGCCGACGGCGGACCCTGACGCCGTTCGGCGGTCATCGTCGAGCCGGTCGTCCCGCGTCGACCCGCCGATGCCGGCCAGCCGGTTGAGCAGCGACTCGACCGGGCGGCCGGTGAGATCCGTCCGTCCGGTCGAGCGCACTGTCCACGTCACGGGATTCGAGTGGCCGGGTGGCCTGAGTCAGTTGCCGACCGGCATCGGGCAGGAACCCGGCGGCGCGACCGGCGCGCCGAGGTCACCGATGGACTGGTTGACCTCGGTGATGGTGGCCAGCTGCTGGAAGCCGTTGCCGAGCACGACGTCGACGACGTCGTCCGGACGTTCGGCGTTGTACTCCAGTTCGGCGTCGCCCAGGAAGTACGCCCGCAACAGGTGGGCCGACCCGACGCCCTTCGGGCCGTAGCGCAGCACCGCCACGTCGTCGATCTGCTTCTTCTCGTTTGCTTCCTTCTCCACCTGGAAGTCGCGGTTGCGGAAGTCGTCGCCGACGCTGGCGGCCAGACCGGGGCGGTCGGTGCCGTTGTACACGCGGATCTTGACGTCCTTGTGGTCGCGAAGAGTCACATCGGCGCGGGGCCAGTCCTCGGGGCAGCCTTCGGCGGCACCGGCGTTACTCTGGGTGTCCCGGACGACGGCGATCACGACGAAGACCAGGGCGACCACCGCCAGCGTGCCGACGATGACGAGTGCTCGCACTCGCGCAAAGCTCATCAGGGGCTCCTGGGCAGTGTTGGGTGGCGGCGACCGTCGACGGTCGGGCCGGCGGCCGTCTGGTACGCCGCTGAGGTTAACCGTTGTCCGACCGTCGCGTGGAAACAGTCCGACATGCCGGCGCGCCATCCGAGAACCGGGTAGTACTACCCCTATCTTCGTGTCGCCTGAGTCACATTGGGAACAAGTTCCCGTCCAGGGGCGTACATCTCAGCCACGAGGGCGGTATACATGCCTCGCCCAAAGGGGGGGTAGGGTTCCGCGCTCGCCGGGAGATTCTCTTGGCGGACTGGCCCGAGCGGTCGTCGGGTCGGGTGGCCGACACTAGCGGTGGCCGGCCAGCGGAACCGAAACAGCGTCGTCCGGCGTTACAACCGGAAGCGACAACATCGAAATGGGAGAGTGAAACCGATGGCCACCGACTACGACGCCCCGCGCCGGGACGAGGTCGACCTCGGCGAGGACAGCCTGGAAGAGCTGAAGGCCCGGCGTGTCGACTCGCAGTCGGGCGCCGTGGACGTCGACGAGGCCGAAGTGGCTGAGAGCTTCGAGTTGCCTGGTGCTGACCTGGCCGACGAGGAGCTGACGGTCAAGGTGCTGCCGATGCAGCAGGACGAGTTCCGCTGTGCCCGCTGCTTCCTTGTGCACCACCGCAGCCAGTTGGCGGTCGAGCGCAACGGCGAGTTGATCTGCCGAGAGTGCGTCTGACCGCACGTACGACACCACCGCACAGCGGCGGCTCCCCGCAGGAGCCGCCGCTGCCCGGCTCGGCGAGCGCTGCGCCGATCGACCTGCTTCACTCGTAATGGGATGGCCGCCGTGCCGGCGGTCGTCCAGCCGGGGAGGTCGGGCAGTGGACGAACGAACCATCGGCGTGCGGCGGTGGCGTCACCGGGTGGCGCGCGACGGAGCGCCGGCATGAGCGAGTGGAGCGCGGGCATCGACGACGGCGGTGCCGACGAACTGGGTACGACGGTCGCCGCCCTGACCGCCGACGACATCGAGCCCGCCACGCGGCGGCAGCTGCTGGTGCGACTGGTCCGGCAGGCCCGGGCCCGTGGCGTGAGCGGCCTGTTCAAGCCGAAGACGGCGCTGCGCTGGATGACCGACACGGTGGCCGAGATCGCCCCGCACGTGCCGATCCGTGACCTGTCCACCCTGCGCCGGCACTTTCCCGACCTGGACGACGAGGCGCTGGCCGATCGGCTGGTACGCAACGCCGCCCGGGCGACCGCGGGCATCGGCGCGGCAGGCGGGGGCGCCTCGGCCGTCCAGTGGACGGTCACGCCGACCCTGCTGTCCGCGCCGGTCCTGCTCGCCGCCGAGACGGTCGCCGTGGTGGCCATCGAGCTGAAGCTGACCGGGGAACTGCACGAGATCTACGGCGCGCCGCTGCCGGCCGGCGGTGCCCAACGCGCCGTCGCGTTGATGCAGGCCTGGGCCAACCAACGCGGGGTCAATCCGATGGTGCCCGGCGTGGGTATCGGCGCGGTGCTCGGCACGGCCGCCCGCCGCGAGCTGCGGGACACGCTGCTCAAACGCTTCGGTCGGAATCTGACCACGCTGGGGCCCTTCCTCACCGGTGCCGCGGTGGCGAGCTACCTGAACCGGCGGGCCACCCGTGCCCTGGCCGACCAGCTCCGCACCGACCTGCGTCGACAGCGGCGCAGCCTGCCCGGCTCCCCACCGACAGTGCCCGGCCCTCCGCCCGCACTACCCGGCTCCTGACCGGTCCCGAGGCGGGCGGTCAGCGGGTCGCGTCGCGGGCGGCCAGCAGGGCCTCGGCCAGCTCCACCGGGTGGCGGGTGCTGACCACCCAGAACGGGGTGGGGTCGGCCGGATCGTCGAGGACCACCTGGACGGCGCCGGAGATCCAGGGCCGTTGCACGACGAAGGCCAGCGGATCGGCCCCGACGCCGAGCACCTCACGACGCCCGTCGGCGTCCAGGGCGACGACGTCGGCGACGAACCGCGCCGGTAGCCGGGCGTCGTCGACCCGGAACTCGCCGTCGGTCACCGCGATCCGGATCCGGCCCAGCCAGGCCAGACCGGCGGCAGCGGCCGGCAGCAGCACCACGAACGGCAACCAGGCCCGTACGCCGGTCGCGCCCATCCACAACTCCACCGCGAGCAGGGCGGCGCTGGCCAGCCCGGCCAGCCACAGCCACCAGGGCAGGCGAAGCCGCTCGGCGTACGCCGGCACGGATGGTGCGGTGTGGGAGGGTGACACGCTCACTCATACCAGGGTACGGCGCGCGACCGCCGGGGTACCGGGCAGGATGGCAGGGTCACCCCAGCGCAGAAGACGAAAGAGGGAACCGTGACCGACGTGGTGCCCGTGCTGGTCCGGCAGCTCGATCCCGAGCTGCCGCTGCCCGCGTACGCCCATCCCGGTGACGCCGGTGCCGACCTGGTGGCGGCCGCCGACGTCGAGCTGCCGCCCGGCGGCTGGGCGCTGGTGCCGACCGGTGTGGCGATCGCGCTGCCCGAGGGGTACGTGGGCCTGGTCCACCCCCGATCGGGGCTCGCGGCCAGACTCGGCGTGACGGTGCTCAACGCGCCCGGTACGGTCGACGCCGGCTACCGGGGTGAGATCCTGGTCAACCTGATCAACCATGATCGGGCTGTGCCAGTGAAGATCTCCCGGGGCGACCGGATCGCACAACTCGTTGTGCAACGGGTGGAACGGGCGGCCTTCCAACCGGTGGCCGAGCTGCCCGCGTCCGGACGCGGTAGCGGTGGGCACGGCTCCACCGGCGGACACGCCGGTCTGGTGCCGCCGCGGGCGACCGACGGCGCGGACGGAAAAGATGGCACGGTGAGTGTGAACAGCGGAGGATGGACCCAGTGATCTTCTCCCGGAAGCGAGCCACGGGACGGCACGCCAGCGACGAGCGGGCCGTCGAGGCCCCGGACAGCGTCGAGGCGGCTCCGGCCGAGCCCGCGCGCGGCCCGTACGACGTCAGCGAGGCACCCGCCGGGGTGCAGCGACTCGACCTGGGCAGCCTCCAGATTCCGGCGGTGCCCGACGTCGAGGTGCGGGTGCAGGCCGATCCGCAGGGCGTGATCCAGCAGGTCGTCCTGGTGCACGGGCAGAGCGCCCTGCAACTCGGCGTCTTCGCCGCCCCGCGCAGCGAGGGAATCTGGGACGAGGTGCGCGAGGAGATCCGCCAGTCGCTGTTCAACGACGGTGCCGCCGCGCAGGAGGTGACCGGCGAGTACGGCACCGAGCTGCGGGCCCGGGTCCGCACCGAGGACGGCCTGACCGACCTGCGGTTCGTCGGGATCGACGGGCCGCGCTGGATGGTCCGTGCGGTCTTCCAGGGCGAGGCGGCGACCAATCCGGCCGCGGCCGGAGCGTTGGCCCGGTGCATGGAAGGGCTGGTCGTGGATCGCGGGATGGAGGCCAAGCCGGTACGCGAGCCGCTGCCGCTGCGGCTGCCGCGTGAGGCGGGCGAGCCGGCCGCGGCGGCGGATGCGGCACCCGGCGCGAGCTGAGGCGGTGCGCACCGTCCGGGCGTACGTCGTCGGCATCGGGACGGCCTCGCGTCGGCGTACGCTGGCGTGAGCCGTCCCGGGGCGGCCGGATGCCGGCACGGGTCGGCCGGTGTGGAGAGGGTGACGCGGAGGTCATGACCACCGACGAGGGTCAGGGTTCGCTGCGGCGGATGCTGCGCCGGTTCACCGCCAGCGAGGCCGAGATCGAGGCCCAGCAGTTGCAGCAGGAGAGCGCCCGTTGCGGCGGGGTGCCGGTGACCCAGTGCATGCGAGGTCAGGTGGTCTCCGTCGCCGGCCGGTTGCGTACCGTCGTCTACACGCCCCGGACCAACCAGCCGGCGCTGGAGGCGGACCTCTACGACGGCAGTGACGTCGTCACCCTGGTCTGGCTCGGCCGGCGACACATCACCGGGATCGAGCCGGGGCGACACCTGACCGCGCGGGGGCGGGTCGCGCTGCGCGACGACCGTAAGGTGATCTACAACCCGTACTACGAGTTGGAACCGTCGACGTGACGCTTGCGGCCCGGCGGATGAGAGACTGGCCGGACATCCCGGCACGACAGCACCGACTGCCTCGGAAAGGCGGGCGATGACCACCGGACAGCAACCGGCCACCCAACCGGACACCGGCCCCGGCGACGAGGAGCGGCTGCCCACCGTCGCCGAGCAGATGGCCGACCAGCTCGGCGGTTGGCGGGGGCTGGTCGAGTCCAGCATCCCGGTCGTGGTCTTCGTGGTCGTCAACATCGTCGGCGCGCTGCGCCCTGCGGTGATCGCCTCGGTCGGCGTGGCGGTGCTCATCGGTGGGCTGCGGCTGGCCCAGCGCAAGCCGGTGCGGCACGCGGTCAACGGCCTGTTCGGCATCGGCATCGGTGCCGCCATCGCCTGGCGCACCGGCGAGGCCCGGGACTTCTACCTGCCCGGCATCCTCTACGGCATCGGATACGGGCTGGCCCTGCTGGCCTCCGCGGTGATCCGTCAACCGCTGGTCGGCTGGCTCTGGTCGGTGCTGGTGGCCAAGGGCAGCTCCGCCTGGCGGGACGACCCGAAGCTGGTGCGGACCTTCACCGGGCTGACCGTGCTCTGGGGAGTGGTCTGGCTGGCCAAGGTCGGTGTGCAGGCCGCACTCTACCTCGCCGAGCAGGACACCGCGCTCGGCGTGGCCCGCCTGGCGTTGGGCTACCCGCCGTACGTCATGCTGCTGTTGATCACGGTTTGGACGGTCCGTCGGGTCACCCGCAACAACGAGCCGACCCCGCTGCCCGGTAGCTGACCGGCGCAGCCGCGCCGCTCAGCGCGACTCGCGGGTCCGCTCGACGCTGTCCGGGCCGAGCACCACCGCGCGGACCGCGTCCTCCACCTCGGTGGTGCAGACGAAGATCAGCTCGTCGCCGGCCTCGATCGGATCGTCCGGGCTGGGCACCAGCACCCGCTTGCCGCGCAGGATCGCCACCAACGCGGCGTCACGGGGCAGCGGCACCGCCCGCAGCGGCTGACCGACGTACGGTGCGGTGGGCGGCAACGTGATCTCGACCAGGTTCGCCTCGCCCTGCCGGAACGTCATCAGCCGTACCAGGTCGCCGACGGTCACCGCCTCCTCGACCAGGGCGGCCATCACGCGCGGCTTGCTGACCGCGACGTCGACGCCCCACTGCTCGGTGAACAGCCACTCGTTCTCGGCCCGGTTGATCCGGGCGACCACCCGAGGCACCGCGAACTCGGTCTTGGCCAGCAGCGAGACCACCAGGTTGGCCTTGTCGTCCCCGGTGGCCGCAACCACCACGTCGCAGCCGGCCAGGTCGGCCTCCTCCAGGCTGGTCAGCTCGCAGGCATCGGCGAGCACCCAGCGTGCGTCCGGCACCCGCTCGGGCCGCAGCATCCGGGGCTGCCGCTCGATAAGCATCACCTGGTGGCCGTTCTCGATCAGCTCCTGGGCGATGGAACGGCCCACGTTGCCCGCGCCGGCGATGGCGATCCGCATGATCACTGCCCTCCGTCCGGTGCCGCCGCGATCTCGGTGACCGTCGCCACCATGTCGTCGGTCACCAGCATGAAGATCTGGTCACCCTCCTGCACCACGCTGGAGGCGGTGGGCAGGGTGCCGATGCCGAAGCGCAGCAGGTAGGCCACCCGGGCCCCGGTGGCCTGTTCCAGCCGCTGCACCCGATGCCCGATCCACTCCCGGTGCACGGGCACCTCGATGATCGACACGGTGCTGGTCGGGTCGCGGAAGATCTCCACGTTGCCCTCCGGCAGCAGGTGTCGCAGCATCCGGTCGGCGGTCCAGCGCACGGTCGCCACAGTGGGGATGCCGAGGCGCTCGTAGACCTGCGCCCGCCGCTGGTCGTAGATGCGCGCGGCGACCCGGGACACCCCGAACGTCTCCCGCGCCAACCGCGCCGAGATGATGTTGGAGTTGTCGCCGCTGGAGACGGCGGCGAAGGCGTCGGCCCGTTCGATGCCGGCCTGACGGAGCACGTCGCCGTCGAATCCTGCCCCGGTGACGGTGGTCCCGGCGAACTCGGGGCCCAGGCGGCGGAACGCGTCAGCGTCCTGGTCGATCACCGCCACCGAGTGACCTCGGGACTCCAGGTTGTGCGCCAGGGTCGACCCGACCCGGCCACAGCCCATGATCACGATATGCACGCCGCCCTCCCAAGGTGCGCCCGTCACCGCGAGCCTGCCACGTCGTGACGCCAGGCGGGGACCGACGGTACTCCGCTCACGTTCGACACCCGCGCCGACCTCAGCCCGGTCCAGGACGACGGGAGCGGCGGCGTCAGCCGTACGCTTGGCGACCGTGGCCCGAACCCTGCTGAAGCGGCTGCTCGTCGGTCGACCGTTCCGGTCCGACCGGCTCAAGCACACCCTCCTGCCGAAGCGCATCGCCCTGCCCGTGTTCGCCTCGGACGCGTTGTCCAGCGTCGCGTACGCGCCGGACGAGATCCTGCTGATGCTCTCCATCGCGGGCGCCTCGGCCTTCGTCTTCTCGCCGTGGGTGGCCCTCGGGGTCGTCGTGGTGATGCTGACCGTGGTGGCCAGCTATCGGCAGAACGTGCACGCCTACCCCTCCGGCGGTGGCGACTACGAGGTGGCCACGGTCAACCTGGGCCCCCGGGCCGGGGTCGGGGTGGCCAGCGCGCTGCTTGTCGACTACGTGCTGACCGTCGCCGTGTCGGTCTCCTCCGGGGTGGCCAACCTCGGCTCGGTGATCCCGTTCGTCGCCACCCACAAGGTGCTCATCGCGGTCACCGCCGTGATCCTGCTGACCGCGGTCAACCTGCGCGGGCTCAAGGAGGCGGGCAGCGCCTTCGCCATCCCCACCTACGGGTTCATGATCGTGATCGTCGGCATGATCCTGACCGGGCTGGTCCGCATCGTGGTGCTCGGTGAGGACCTGCGGGCACCCAGCGCCGACCTGGTCATCGCCGCCGAATGGCACGACACCACCGGCTGGGCCATGGCGTTCCTGCTGCTGCGCAGCTTTTCCTCCGGTTGCGCCGCGCTCACCGGAGTGGAGGCGATCTCCAACGGCGTACCGGCGTTCAAGGCGCCCAAGAGCCGCAACGCCGCCACCACCCTGCTGATGCTCGGCCTGGTCTCGGTCACCATGCTGGTCGGCATCATCTGGCTGGCCCGGCTCACCGGGTTGCAGTTCGTCGAGGACCCGAGCCACCAGATCGTCGCCGGCCCCGAGGGGTACGTGCAGAAGACCGTCACCGCGCAGCTCGGCGAGACGATCTTCGGCTCCGGCTCGGTGCTGCTGTTCCTGGTCGTCGGGGTGACCGCCACGATCCTGTTCGTGGCCGCCAACACGGCCTTCACCGGCTTCCCGGTCCTCGGCTCGATCCTCGCCCAGGACCGCTACCTGCCCCGTCAACTGCACACCCGAGGCGACCGGCTGGCCTTCTCCAACGGCATCCTCTTCCTGGCCGCCTTCGCGATCGTGCTGATCGTCGGGTTCCAGGCCGAGGTGACCAAGCTGATCCAGCTCTACATCGTGGGGGTCTTCGTCTCGTTCACCCTCTCCCAGGCCGGCATGATCCGGCACTGGAACCGGCGCCTGCGTACCGAGCGGGATCCGCAGGTGCGCCGTCGGATGCTCCGGTCCCGGGCGATCAACACCTTCGGCATGGCGATGACCGGTGCGGTGCTGGTCATCGTGCTGATCACCAAGTTCCTGCTGGGCGCCTGGATCGCCATCGTCGCGATGGGCGTGATCTACCTGCTGATGCTGGCCATCCGCCGGCACTACGACCGGGTCGCCGTCGAGCTGGCACCGGACGACGGGCGGCCGGTGCTGCCGGCCCGCAACCACGCCATCGTGCTGGTCAGCAAGCTGCACCAGCCGACCCTGCGGGCCGTGGCGTACGCCCAGGCCACCCGGCCGGACACGCTGACCGCGGTGACCGTCAACGTGGACGACGTCGACACCCGGCAGTTGCAGACCGAGTGGGAACGTCGGGACGTGCCGATCCCGCTGACGGTGATCGACTCGCCGTACCGGGAGATCACCCGACCGATCCTGAACTACGTGGCAGGCGTCCGCCGGGACTCACCCCGCGACGTGGTCACGGTCTTCATCCCCGAGTACGTCGTCGGGCGCTGGTGGGAGAACCTGCTGCACAACCAGAGCGCACTGCGACTCAAGGGCCGGCTGCTGTTCGAGCCGGGTGTGATGGTCACCAGCGTGCCCTGGCAGCTCGCCTCGACAGCCGGCAAGGACCTCGACCGGATGGACGCCACCCTGGGGCGGGGGCCGGTGCGAGGCCCTCGGGCGGCGCCCCGAAGCACCCTCCCGCCGAGCGTCGCGCCGGTGGACCCCACGCCGATGGACCCCGTACCGGTGGACCCCGCGCCGTCCGGGCCGGGCCAGCAGTCGTCGAACGGAGAGACACGGTGAACGAGATGACCCTCCCGGTACAGCAGTCCGAGGCGGCCGATGGTCGCAGTGGATTGACCGAGGCCGAGCAGGTCGAGTTGACCGTGGCGGCGGTCGCCCCCGGCGGGCACTGCGTGGCCCGGGTGGACGGGCAGGTGGTCTTCGTCCGGCACGCGCTGCCCGGCGAACGGGTGGTGGCCGAGGTCACCGAGGTGCACCGCGGCTTCGTCCGGGCCGACGCGGTACGGGTGCTGGAGCCCTCGGCCGACCGGGTCGAGCCACCCTGCCCGTACGCCCGGCCGGGGCGCTGTGGTGGCTGCGACCTGCAACATGTCGCGGTGCCCGCCCAGCTGCGCTGGAAGACCGACGTGGTGCGGGAGCAGCTGATCCGCCTCGGCGGCCTCGACGAGGCCGGGTGCGACGCGCTGGACGTGCGGGTCGAGGCGCTGCCCGGCGGCCCGCTCGGCTGGCGTTCCCGGGTCCGCTACGCCGTGGACGCGGCGGGCCGGGCGGGTCTGCTCAGGCACCGCTCGCACGAGGTGGTGCCGGTCGACCGGTGCCTGATCGCCCACCCGGCCATCCAGGACCGGCCGGTGCTGACCTCCAGCGGCACCAGGTGGCCCGACGACGACACGGTGGAGGTGGTCGCCTCCACCGGCGGCGACGTGACGGTGACGGCCTCGACGGCGGGGCGTACCCGGCGGGTCAGCGGCCCGGAGCGGGTCCGGGAGCGGGCCGCGGGCCGGGACTGGCTCCTGCCCGCCTCGTCGTTCTGGCAGGTCCATCCCGCGGCCGCGGACACCCTGGTCGCCGCGGTACTGGAGCTGACCGGGCCGGGGCCGGGGGAGCGGGCCTGGGACCTCTACGGCGGGGCCGGGCTGTTCGCCGCGGCGCTGGCCGAGCGGGTCGGCGAGAGTGGCCGGGTCACCCTGGTCGAGGCGGCCGGCGACGGTGTCGCCGCCGCCCGGGAGAACCTGCGCGACCTGGCCCAGGTGGAGGTGGTGGCGGCCCGGGTGGAAACGGCGTTGGCCCGCCGACGGATCACCGGGCCGGTCGACGTGGTGGTGCTCGATCCGCCGCGGTCAGGTGCCGGAGCGCGGGTGGTGCGCGACGTGGTCGCCGCCGGGCCCCGGGCGGTGGCGTACGTGGCCTGTGACCCGGCCGCCTTCGCCCGGGACCTGCGGGTCTTCACCGATCTCGGGTGGCGGCTGGCCGCCTTGCGTGGGTACGACCTGTTTCCGATGACCCAGCACGTGGAGCTGGTCGGGCTGCTGTTGCCGACTTGAACGACTCCTGTTCCGGGTGTGGCGCTGACCTCGTGCTCAGCCTCCCCGGACCGGTGACCGGGCTGCGAGGTGGGCGAAGGCCGATAGACTCTGCGGTCATGAGTGCTGAAGAGGACACGGCCAACCAGGGCCGGCTGCTGGCCAGGGTGCACGGTCCGCAGGACGTCCGGCGGATGTCGGGCACCGAGCTGGACAACCTCGCCGCCGAGATCCGTGACTTCCTGGTCGCCAAGGTGTCGCGCACCGGCGGGCACATCGGCCCCAACCTGGGCGTGGTGGAACTCACCCTCGCCCTGCACCGGGTCTTCGACTCTCCCCGTGACCGGCTGCTGTTCGACACCGGCCACCAGGTGTACGTCCACAAGATCATCACTGGTCGGCAGGACGGTTTCGACCAGCTGCGCCAGCGCGGCGGGCTCTCCGGCTACCCCAGCCGGGCCGAGAGCGAGCACGACATCATCGAGAACTCGCACGCCTCCACCGCCCTGTCGTACGCCGACGGGCTGGCCAAGGCGTACGCGCTGCGCGGTGAGGCCCGCAGCGTGGTGGCCGTGGTCGGCGACGGGGCGCTGACCGGCGGCATGTGCTGGGAGGCGCTGAACAACATCGCCGCCTCCGGCAACCCCCTGGTCATCGTGGTCAACGACAACGGCCGCTCGTACGCGCCGACCATCGGTGGCCTCGCCGACCACCTGTCGACCCTGCGGCTCAACCCCGGCTACGAGAAGGTCCTCGACGCGGTCAAGGACGCACTCGGCTCGACCCCGCTGGTCGGCAAGCCGATGTACGAGGTACTGCACGCGGTCAAGCGGGGCATCAAGGACGCGGTCGCCCCGCAGGCGATGTTCGAGGACCTCGGCATCAAGTACGTCGGCCCGGTCGACGGGCACGACGTGGCCGCGGTCGAGACGGCGCTGCGCGCCGCGAAGAACTTCGGCGGCCCGGTGATCGTGCACGCGGTGACCCGCAAGGGTTACGGCTACCGCCCCGCCGAGGAGGACGAGGCGGACTGCTTCCACGGCCCCGGCGCCTTCGACATCGCCACCGGCAAGGCCACCGCCGCGCCGTCGGTGAAGTGGACGAACGTCTTCGCCGACGAGCTGGTCAAGATCGCCGACGAGCGGCCCGACGTGGTCGGCATCACCGCCGCGATGGCCGAGCCCACCGGCATCGCGAAGCTGGCCCGCAAGTACCCGGAGCGCACCTACGACGTGGGCATCGCCGAGCAGCACGCGGCCACCTCGGCCGCCGGGCTGGCCCTCGGCGGGCTGCACCCGGTGGTGGCGGTCTACGCGACCTTCCTCAACCGGGCCTTCGACCAGGTCCTGCTGGACGTGGCGATGCACAAGCTGCCGGTGACCTTCGTGCTGGACCGGGCCGGCATCACCGGCCCCGACGGCCCCAGCCACTACGGCATCTGGGACATGTCGGTCTTCGGCGTGGTGCCCGGCCTACGGATGGCCGCCCCCCGCGACGCCGCCACCCTGCGCGAGGAACTGCGCGAGGCGGTAGCCGTCGACGACGGCCCGACCGTGCTGCGTTACCCCACCGGCACGGTCGCCGCCGACCTGCCCGCCGTGCGACGGGTCGGCA
This sequence comes from Verrucosispora sp. ts21, assembly GCF_002879555.1. Classification (NCBI taxonomy): domain Bacteria; kingdom Bacillati; phylum Actinomycetota; class Actinomycetes; order Micromonosporales; family Micromonosporaceae; genus Micromonospora; species Verrucosispora sp. ts21. Next base: position 30,869 of record NZ_PNOZ01000013.1, read on the forward strand.
CCGTCGACGTGTTGACCGAGTCGGAGCGGACGGACGTGCTGCTGGTCGCCGTCGGCTCCTTCGGGCAGTTGGGCATGGAGGTCGCCACCCGGCTCGCCGAGCAGGGCTACGGGGTCACCGTGGTCGACCCGCGCTGGGTCCGCCCGGTCCCGGCCGAACTCGTCGAGTTGGCCGCCGGGCACCGGCTGGTCGTCACCGTCGAGGACGGCGTACGCATCGGCGGCGTCGGTGACGCCCTGGCCCAGGCCATGCGCGACGCCGACGTCCAGGTGCCGCTGCGCGACCTGGGCGTGCCGGCCGACTGGCACCCGCACGGCTCGCGTGCCCAGATCCTCGCCGACCTCGGCCTGACCGCCCAGGACGTCGCCCGCGACGTCACCGGCTGGATCTCCCGCCTGGACACCCAGACCGTGGAGGCCCTCCCGGTACCCACCAACAACACCCCCACCCACAACTGATCCACCCGCCGATCGACCAAGCAACCCAGCTCGATCGACTCGTCGCGTAGATGGACCGGCCCCGGTGACCTCCCCGGGGCCGGTCCATCCGTAAATCGGCGGCCGACTTCAACGGGGAACCGGGCGGCCCGGCGTGGCGCACTCTCCAGGCCCGTTCTCCGCGCCCGTTCTCCGCGTCTGCCTGGTTACCAGCGCACCGCGCAGGCGACGTCGCGCGAAGCCGGACCGATAACAGCGCGTGTGACGTGGGCAGTCGCCCATACCCCTGCGCGGCCCCTTTGCTCTGCTTCAACCCACGCAACGGTTTACCCTGCGTGTTTGACGCACGGCAACGGATGTTCCTCCCGATCTCTATTTGCATAGCTCAGGACCTATTGCGTGGGTTGAAGCAGAGCAAAGGCGCGGGGAGGGGTACCGAGAGGTCGGCTGTCCCTTGTGACGTTCGGTGACGGGGGTGGTGGCAAGGCCAGTCACTGGCAGTGACTTCCGGTGGGGATTGGACCGGCATCGGTCGGGTGGCCGGAAGCGGCGAGCGGGTCAGCGGTAGGAACGCCGTCCTGGTGTGGTCTCCGCCGTGCGACGGGGCGGTCAGCGGCGGTCTCCGCCGTTCGGCGGCGCGGTCAGGGGCGGTCTCCGTCGTGCGACGGGACGGTTAGCGGCGGGCGGGGCCGGCGGTGCGGTAGTGGGTCTTGTCGTCGGCGGCGAGGCTGAAGGTCTGGCGGCGCTCGGGCAGCGGCGCTACGACCAGGCCGGGGCGGTCGACCAGGCGGGTCGTGCCGGGTGGGACCGACAGGGTGGTGTCTTTGGTGGACCGCCAGCTGAGCACGACAAGTGGTTGACCGGGCACCGGCAGTTCGTAGACCTGCAACGGGCTGGTCCGGTCGGCGGGCGAGTAGACGAGCGGGGCGTCGTCGGCCGGTCGGTAGACCACGGCGCTCATCGTGCCGTCGGCGGTCTCCCAGGTCAGTTGCTCCAACTCGGCCGGTTCGCCTCCGTCGAGGGCCACCTCGCCGAGGGTACGGACGGCCACCTTCGCCATGGGCCAGGAGGCCGGCACTGAGTCGGGGGTGTCCCGGTCTCCCACCCGTCGGGTGACGCTGCCGAAGGGACCGTCCTTGTCGGCCAGTCGGCAGGTGTCGAGGCCGGTCAGCGCCCGGCGGCCCGAGCCGCTCTCGTCGCGGACCAGGGGATACCGCGGTGCGGTGATGCCGGTGCCGAGGTCGAGCAGCCGGTCGGCGGTGCGGCCCCGGGGCAGGGACGTGGTGGAACGCAGGGTGGCGGTCACCGTCACCGCGCGGCATTCCGGCACGTCGACCGGGTCGGTGAGACCGTCGGTGGCGGACAGGATCCGACCGTTCGGCCCGACCAGGCGGCGGACCCGTTCCGAGGTGAAGTAGCGCCGGCCGTCGGCCGCCTGCACCGGCAGCACGTCGGAGTAGACCAGGTAGCCGGGGTCGGTGTACTCGGTGGCATGGGTGACCTGGTATCCGTCGCCGTCACCCGTCAGTTGCAGCAGCCAGGAGGCGGCCTGGCCGGGCACCGAGGCGGCGACCAGGGCCAGCGGTGTGCCGCCGACCTGGCCGGAGTAGAGGATGCCGGACGACGGTACGTGCACCCGATCGTCGATCGGGGAGCGCCAGTCTCGTACCGCCCGGGTCGCCGCGGCCGTCGCGGCCGGGTCCTCGGCCAGTGAGCCGCGTGGCGGCCAGACGGTCAGCGAACCGTCCAGGCTGTCGTAGCCGACCCGCAGGTCCTGCGGGCGGCGCTCGGCCACCGGGCCGCAGGCGGCGACGGCGACCAGCAGTGCCGACAGGCTGGTGGCCGTCAGGCCGCGCCAGCGGGCTGGACCCACCTGTTACGCCCCCGATCGCGTCGGTCGTCGTTTCGGAGGGCAATAGTACGAGATGTCACGCCCAAGCTCCTCTCCGCCTCACGCTGCCCCGCCTCACGCTGCGTCGCATCGGTGCGCATCGACCATAGGGGACGGCCCGTCAACTTGGGTGCTATTTCCCTACTCGGGTAGACTCCGCCGACTGTGACGCCTGCCGAGACCCGCGCCGCAATCCCGCCGAAAACCGACGTCACCACAGACCTGCCAGCCGAACCCATCACTGAGCGTGAAGATGGGCGAGGTTCCGTTGTGTCGGATTCTACTGTGGATGGTGGGACGACCGGCGGCGGGTCGAACCAGGCGGACGCCATCCCGAAGCGTCGGTTCCGATGGACCCCCCGTCGGGTGGATCTCGCCGTCTTCGGCGGGTTCCTGCTCGTCGCGGTCTGGGTGACCAGTCAGATCTGGGCGGACCCGGCCGGCCGGGTCGCCTCGCTGTACAGCAGTGACCCGGCGCAGGTGCAGTTCTTCCTCGCCCACTCGGTACGGGTGGTGCTGCACGGGGAGTTCCCGTTCTTCACTGAGCAGTTCAACTATCCCGACGGGGTCAACCTGATGGCCAACACGGCCATCCTCGCGCTGGGCATCCCGATGGTGCCGGTGACGCTGCTGTTCGGACCGGCGGTCACCTTCGTGGTGCTTGTCACCCTCGCCCTCGCGGGCACCGCCTCGGCGTGGTACCACGTGCTGTCCCGGCACGTGGTGAGCAACCGGCTGGCTGCCGTGGTGGGCGGCTGGTTCTGCGGATTCTCACCGGCGATGCTCTCCCACGCCAGCTGGCATCCGAACATCATCAGCCAGTTCCTGCTGCCGTTCATCGTCTGGCGGGTCATGGTGATCACCCGCTCGACCCGGCCGTACCGGGACGGGGCGCTGCTGGCGCTGCTGGTCACCGCGCAGGCGTTCATCAACGAGGAGATCCTGCTGTTCACCGCGATGGGCTGCGGGATCTTCCTGATCGCGGTGGTCGTCCAGCGTCCCGCGCTCTGGTCGACGGCCTGGCGGCCGCTGGGCAAGGCGGTGGCCACCTGCACGGTGATCGCCGGTGCGCTGCTGGCGTACCCGCTGTACATCCAGTTCGCCGGGCCGATGGCGTACCACGGGCTCAGCGACGCGGTGCGTGACTACGGCAACGACATCGCCGCCTACCTCGCCCCCGGATCGCCGACCATCGGCGGCAACCAGCGGGCCAACGTCAACCTCGCACCCAACTACTCCGAGGAGAACGCCTTCTTCGGCTGGAGCCTGGCGCTGATCGCCGTGGGCATCGTGCTGTGGCTGCGGCGGGAGGTGCTGGTCCGGGCGTTGGCGGCCACGGCCGCGTTCTACGCCCTGCTCTCCCTCGGCGAGCGCATCACCTGGTGGGACCGGGAACTGATCGTCGGACCGTGGGAGTGGCTGGTCCGACTGCCGCTGCTCGACGCCGTCGTACCGACCCGGTTCGGCATGATCACCAGCGTGGTGGTGGCGATCCTGCTGGCCCTGGCCATCGAACGCAGCCGAACGCTGCCGCTGGACCCGCGCACCCTACGTACGCTCACCGCCGGTGGGCTGGTCCTCGCCCTGCTGCCGATCGCGCCCATGCCGCTGCCGATGACCACCCGGCCACCCGTGCCGGAGTTCATCACCTCCGACCGTTGGCGTGCCTACGTCGGACCGGATCAGACGCTGGTGCCGATCCCGGTGCCGAGCATGGGCAACACCAACGGCATGCGCTGGGCCGCCGCCACCAACCTCGACTTCAAGATGCCGGGCGGGTACTTCCTCGCCCCGCGCAACGGCAACACCGGCGACCCGGGCCGGTTCGGCGGTCGGCCCAGCGGCATCGGCCGGCTGCTGGAGGAGGTCGCGACGACCGGGCGTACGCCTGAACTGAACGACCGCCAGCGGCGCCGCTCCCTCGACGAGTTGCGGCAGTGGCGGGCGGCGGTCCTGGTGTTGCCGGTGAGCCAGCCGCACTCGGAGCCGCTGCGGCAGACCGTCGAGCAACTCGTCGGCCCGGCCCGCCAGGAACTGGACGTCTGGGTGTGGGACGTACGGGCGTTGACCGACCGGACGGCCTGATGCCGGTCGGCACAGCCGAACGCCCCGTCCAGCCCACCACCCGCCGCCGGTTGCGGCTTCCCCGTACCCCGGATGTCGCGGTGGTGGCCGGATACCTGGCGTTGGCGGCGTGGCTGACCAGCCGCCAGTGGGGCCGCCCGGACCGGCTGTTCCACCAGGCCGGGGACCAGATCCTCTTCGAGTGGATGCTGGCCCGCGCCGCCCGGGCCGTGGCGGGGTTCGAGAATCCGCTGTGGAGCGACGCGCTCAACGCCCCCGGCGGGGTGAACCTGATGGCCAACACCTCCGTGCTCGGGCTGGGCGTGCCACTGACCCCGGTGACCCTGCTGTTCGGCTCGCAGACCGCGTTCGTGGTGGCGGTGGTCGGCTGTCTCGCCGGCACCGCCACCGCCTGGTACGTGTTGCTGCACCGGCGGCTGGTCCGGTCCCGGGCGGCTGCCGCGATCGGTGGGCTGATCTGCGGTTTCGCTCCCGGAATGGTCGCCCAGGCCGGGGCGCACCTGCACATGGCCGCCCAGTTCCTGGTGCCGGTGATCCTGGCGCTGGTGTTCCGTGGCGAACCCGGCGGCCGGGTGTGGCGGTACGGGCTGCTGCTCGGGCTGGCCGTCACCTACCAGGTCTTCCTTGGCGAGGAACTGCTGCTCTTCGTGGCGCTGGCGGCCGGGGTGTTCGCACTCGGGTACGCGCTCGCCGACCGGACGGCGGCCCGCCGACTCGCCCCCGGGCTCGCCGCCCGGATCGGGATCGGCGCGGTGGTGGCGGCAGCGCTGCTGGCGTACCCCCTGTGGTTTCAGTTCTTCGGCCCCGGCCACTACCGGGGCATGCCGTTCTACGCGCACGCCTACCAGCTCGACGCGGCGTCCTTCCCGGCCCTGGCCCGGCAGACCGTCCTCGGGGACGGCCGGGACAGTGCCCTGCTGGCACCCAATTCGACCGAGGAGAACTCCTTCTTCGGGCCGGCACTGCTGGTGCTGGCCGTGCTCGCCACCGCCTGGCTCTGGCGTCGGCCACTGGTGCGGGCGCTGGCCGGGTGCGGGGTGGTCTTCGCCCTGCTCTCCCTCGGCAACCCGGTACGCCTCGACGCGGAAGTCACCGAGCTGGTCGGGCCGTACCGGCTGATCTCCGGGTTGCCGTTGCTCGACCACGTGGTGCCGGCCCGGTTCGCGCTGGTCTGCGTACCGGTGCTGGGGATGCTTGTGGCGCTGGCCGCGGACCGGGTCGCCCGGCAGTGGGCCTCCACCCGGACGGGGATGCGGCTGCTCTGGGCCGGTGCGCTCACCGCCGCACTGCTGCCGTTGACGCCGACTCCGATCCGGACCGTGCCGGTCTGGCCGGTGCCGGCGTTCGTCGCCGACGGCACCTGGCGGGCGTACGTGCCGGCCGGGCGGACCCTGGTGGCGGTGCCGCCGGTCACCAACCACGGCCGCAGCCCGGCGATGCTCTGGTCGGCGCGGACCCGGCTGGCGTTCACCGCACCGGGTGGCTTCTTCATCGGCCCGAAGGCCGCGGACGACCCGACGGCCCGCTGGGGTGCCCCGGACCGGCCCACCTCGGCGCTGCTGCGCCGGGTGGCCGACACCGGTGAGCTGCCGTCGATCACCGACGCGGACCGTCGGCAGGCGGTGGCGGACCTGCGGCACTGGCGGGCGGCGGTGGTGGTGCAGGGCGAACTGCGCCACGGCGACCCGGTACGTCGTACCGTCGAGGCCCTGCTCGGGCCGCCCCGCCCGATCGACGGCGCGTTCGTCTGGGACGTCCGCCCGCTGGTCGGCTGACCCCTACACCCGGTCGCGGACGTCCCAGAGCCAGACGTCGTCGACGCGCTGCGGCTCGCCGAGCAGGGCGGACATCAGTTCCCGCAGCACGGCCTGCTTGGGGTGGGCGCCGAGAACCACCACCGAGGCCCGCCAGAAGCGCAGATCCTCCACCGCCCGCTGGCGGTCCTCGTCGGTCAGCTCGGGCAGTTCGCCGCTGTCCATGCTGCGGTAGATCAGCGTGCTGGTGTGCCGGTTCGGTGCGCCGAAGACACCCTCGCCGTCGAGGTTCGGGCCGATGAAGTAGCCGGCCGGAATCGGGAACTGGTGCTGGGTCAGCGCGCTCCAGCGCAGCGTGGACAGCCCGTGCACGTTGCTGGGGATGGGCACCGGCACCAGGGTCCGACCGTCCGGCACGTACGGCCGCCAGGCGCCGGAGGTGATGAAGGTAGGCGGCGGATCGACCGGCTCGGCCGGCAGCGGGGTGGGGATCAGCGGCAGTACGGCAAGCGTGATCGCCGCGTACCCGACAGCCTGCTGCCAACGCGGTCGCCGCCGCGTGCCACTCGCCGACTCCGAGACACCCGCCGACTCCGCACCGCTCGTCGGTTCCGGGGCGCCCGCCGAGCCCTCCGCCGGCAGGGGGGCGCGTGGGGCCGGTACCGGCGGTCGACCGCGCCCGGCTACCGCGTCCCAGGCCAGCGCGAGCAGGACACCGAGCGCGGCGGTGGTCACCAGGGTCAGCCGGGTCGGCATCATCATCTCGACAAGCGGCAGGTCCTCCGGGATGTACGACCACGGTCCGGGAATGCCGGTCAGCTTGCCGTTGAACCGGATCTCCGGGCCGAGCGCCGCCACGGAGAAGAACACCACGAGCACGGCCAGGATGCGGGCCACAAGCGATCGGCGGACCAGCATTGCCAGGGCCACCACGCAGAGCAGCACCAGCGGCCAGCCGAACCAGGTGTTCTGCTCGGTCAACCCGATTGTCTTCTCCACCGCCTCGGTGCCGGCGATGGTGTCGCGGGGGAAGGTGACGAAGGCGACGATGTCCTCGCCCCAGCTGTGGAACACCCCGCCCTGCAACCCCCGGTAGGACTGCGGGCCGTTGAACTGGAACCAGATCGGGTACGCCGTCAGCAGCAGGGCCAGCCCGCCGCCGACACCCAGCCCGGCGGCGAAGGTGCCGGCCCGCTGCCGCGCCGCCCGGGGCCGCATGATCGCGTACGCGATCACGACGACCAGGCAGGCCAGCGCGGTGAGCAGCAGCATCTCCTCGTTGATGAAGATCTGGTACGCCACCAGCAACCCCAGCACCAGCCCGTTGCGTCGCCACCGGCCTGGCTCGGTCAGCCGGAACACCCGCACCACGATCAGCGGGAGCAGGAAGTTGGAGACGAAGTTGGGCTGGCCGTTGGCGTGGTGCACGATGCCGGGGGCGAAGCCGAGGAACCCGCCGCCGATGAAGGCCGCCGCCCGCGAGCGGACCAGGTGCCGCGACAGCATCCAGTACGCGGTGCCCGCCGTGGCGGCCAGCGCACCGCCCAGGTAGAGCGCGTACACCACCTGGGGGCCGAGCAGCCAGGTCAGCGGGGCCAACGGCAGGGTCACCCCGAGCAGCGAGGTGTTGGCCATCATGTTCACCCCGTCGGGGGCGTTCTGCTGCGTGCTGAACAGCGGGTTCTCCAGGTTGCGCAGCGAGTACGCGCCGTGCGAGAACAGCCACTCGAACCAACTGTGGTCGGTGGGCAGGTGCGACGAGACCCGGTTGTTGACGTCCCCCCAGTAGTTGAGACAGACGACGACACCGAGCAGCACGTAGGCTCCGATGGCCAGCACGTCGGCACGGGCCGGCCGGCGCCGAGGTCGCCCTGTGGATTGCGTCTCGACGGTCGGGGAGACGGGATTCAGCGAGGGATTTACCACCGGCACAGCCACGACGGGCCATCGTACAGGCGGGCTCTTGGGGCTTTTGGCACCCATAGGGTGCGTACCGGATGTGTTGCGGGGGAGGGCGAGCGTGACGGTGATCGACCTCGGCGACCGGACCGAGCCGACCGAGCCACGGCCACCGCGCCGCCGAATCCGGGCCGGCCGCTCCCGGTCGCTGCTGCTGCCGATGATGCTGGCCGTGCTGCTGGTGCTGACCGGGGCCGCCCCACCGGCCGTTCGGATGCAGGCGGTCCTGCCGTCCTCGTTGGCCGCCGAGGTGTTCCTCACCGGCGAGCAGATCGTCGCCGTCGTGCCGCTCCGGGAGGCCGGTGGCGACGACCAGGAGGTGCTCGTCTACCGGCGACCGGAGCGGGCCGGTGGGCACACGCAACAGCTCACTCCACTGTGGCGTCTGCCGATCGGGCCCAGCCGGGTCACCGTGGCAGAGGCCGTGGGTGACGACGGACTGGTGCTCTCCCTGTACGGCACCGACAGCGACAGGTCCGAGACGATGCTGCTGAACAGCCGGACCGGGCAGCCGCGCTGGCGGCAACCGGGAATCGCCACGATCGACGCATCCGACCGGGTGCTGCTGCACACGTTCGACGGTCAGGACTTGGTCGCGGTCTCCTCGGCCGAGCTGACCACCGGCCGCGTGCTGTGGTCGATGCCGTCGAGGGCGAAGTTTGTGTCGTACCACCAGCGGGCGGCGCGTGTCGACGCCCTCGTGGTCTCCACCGTGGCCGGTGACATCGAGGTGCTGGATCCGCGCACCGGCACACTGCGGCGGCGTCTGCCGGCCGTCGGCGACGCGGATCGCTACCAGTACGCCGTGGTGATGGGTGACCTGGTGCTGGTGGTCAACCCCACGAGGGTTGCCGCCTACCACGTCGACGAACTGGATCGTCGCTGGCAAGCGTTGCTCGCGTCGATCGTGTGGGTTCACCCGTGCGGTGACCTGGTCTGTGTCCGCGCGGGTGACGGGGAAAGTGTGTACATACTCGACCCGGCGACCGGGGAGATCCGCTGGCGCGTCGTCGAGAACGTCAACGTCCTGGTCGCCAGCGACGCGCGGGCGCTGGTAATCGATCATCGCGGCAGCGGACAGACGGTGACGACCGTCCACGCAGGCACCCGGGGGGCGGATGACGCTGAACGGTGGGAGCTGGTCGACGGATTCGGTGACGATCCGGAGCTGCTCGGGACGCGGTCCATCCGTGATGTGGGGGTGGTGCTGGCCCGGATCGATCCGACGCGGACGCAGCCCCGGCGCATCGATCTGTTGCCCGGTGCGACCGGCAACTGCGGGTACCGCGAGGACCTGATCGTGTGCCGCCGCCAGGACGGCGACTTCGGGGTGTGGGAACTGCACGGCGCAGCGAGGCGGCCGTGACACTTATCGACCTCGGTGAGCTGACCGAGCCGACTGACCCGCAACCGCCGCGCCCGCAGCGTCGCCCCAGCGGTCGGGGCCGACAATGGCCCCTCGCGCTGATGGCGTTGGCCATGCTGGTGGTGCTGACCGCCGCCGCACCCCCGGCCGCGCGGGTGCACGCGACGGTGCCGGGCGGCCTGGCAGCCGACCTGTTCCTCAGCGAGGACCACATCTTCACCATCACCCCGGCACCCAGGGTGACCGACGGGTCGCGGGAACTCACCGCCTATGCCCGGCCCCGGCGAGCCACCGTCACCCCGCAACGCCTCGTACCGCTGTGGCGGGTGCCGGTGCCACCAGGGGGCCGGTTCATGCGGGTGGAGGACACCGCCGTCGGCGTGCTGTTGTCGCTGGTCCCGTCGCAGAACCTGGGCCGGTCGACCGAGACCATGCTGCTGGACGCCGCCACCGGGCAGCAGCGCTGGCGCAGCGCCGGGTTCGGCACCCGCGACGCGTCGGGTCGGGTGCTGCTTCAGACGTGGGACGTTCAGCAGTCGACCACGCTGCGTTCGGTCGAGGTGGCCACCGGCCGTGAGCTGTGGTCCAGGACGTTGCCGCCGTCCGGGGTGGAACACCACCAGCGTGACGGTGTGATCGACGCCATCGTGGTGTCCACCGCCGCCGGTGACGTCGAGGTGCTCGACGCCCGGACCGGACAGCTCCGCGACCGGCTGCCCGCCGCCGACAGCACCGGCTACCAGCAGTCGTCGGTGGTCGATGACCTGCTGCTGGTGGTCCGTAACTCGCGGACCATCACCGCCTACGACCTGGCCGGTCTGGTGCCGCGCTGGCAGACCACCGTGCCGCTGGCGGACCACGTGACCCGCTGCGGTGCGCTGCTCTGCGCCAAGGCCAACAGAGGCGGCACGCATGTCATCGACCCGGTGGCCGGGGACGTGCGGTGGAGCACCAGCGAGGATGGTGACCTGCTGCGGGTGACGTCGACGAGGGCTCTCGCGCAGTTGGGCGAATCAGGGCTTGTCACGCTCGACGCGGCGACCGGGGAGGTGGTGACCGAGCACGGCTCCTGGGAGACGGTCGCCAGCTACGAGCAGGAACTCCGGCTGCTCGGCATCCACCTGTTGCCCGAGGTGGGCGCGGTGCTGGCCCGGCTCGACCCGGCGGAGGCACAGCCACGGCGCCTCGACGTGCTTCCCGGCGTCGTCGGCGACTGTCAGAGCCGGTACGACCTGATCGCCTGCCGCCGCCAGAGCGGCGACTTCGGGTTGTGGCAGCTGCCCGACTGAGCGGGCAGGGGCACCTCGACCGCCCGGATCAGTGCCGACCCCCGAAGGATCTCGGCACCACCGACGCGGGGGGTTGGGACCGGTTTGGCCAGCAGCGCTAGGTTGTCGAGTTGTCGTCGCCGGGAAGGGGCTGGACATGCGGGTACTTGTGGTCGAGGACGAACGCCACCTCGCCGACGCGATCGCGCGTGGCCTGCGCAAGCGCGGAATGGCGGTGGATGTCGCGTACGACGGCGACAGCGGTCACGAGATGGCCTTCGTCACCCGCTACGACGTGGTGGTGCTCGACCGTGACCTGCCCGGGATGCACGGTGACCAGATCTGCGCGGAGCTGGCCAGCTCGGGCGCGCTGACCCGGGTGCTGATGCTCACCGCCAGCGGCACCGTCGCCGACCGGGTCGAAGGACTACAGCTCGGCGCGGACGACTACCTGCCCAAGCCGTTCGCCTTCGACGAACTGGTCGCCCGGGTGCAGGCGCTGGGCCGGCGGGCCACCCCGGCGGCACCGCCGGTGCTGGAACTGGCCGACCTGGTCGTCGACCCGGCCCGCCGGACGGCCACCCGTGGCGGGGCACCGGTGGAGCTGACCAACAAGGAGTTCGGCGTCCTCTGCGAACTGCTCAAGGCCCGCGGTGCGGTGGTGTCCAGCGAGGAACTGCTGGAGCGGGTCTGGGACGCCAACACCGACCCGTTCACCACGATTGTCCGGGTCACCGTGATGACCCTGCGTCGCAAGCTCGGCGATCCGCCGCTGATCGAGACCGTGGTGGGGGCCGGCTACCGTACCGCCGAGGTGCCGGCGTGACGGGCACCCCGCGGCGGCCCCCGCGCCTGCGACCCACCCTGCGGCTGCGGTTGACCCTGCTCAACGGCGTGCTGCTGGTGGGCGCGGGCGCGATCCTGGTGCTGCTGTCCTGGCTGCTGGTCCGTGACGCGCTGCGGCCCACCGACGAACTGCTGCCCGGCACGACGGTGCTGCTGGCCGACGGGCGTTCCATGGACGCCGCCGCCTGGCAGCGGCAACTTGTCGACTCGGCCTCCGGGGAACTGCTGGCCAAGGGGCTGGCCGCGTTGCTGGCCATCGGGACGGTCGGGGTGGTCGGGGCGTACGCGGTGGCCGGTCGGGCGCTGCGACCGCTGCACCAGGTCACCGCGACCGCGCGGCGGCTCGGTGAAACCACGCTGGACCAGCGGATCAGCTACTCCGGGGCCAACGACGAGGTGGCCGAGCTGGCCGACACCTTCGACGAGATGCTGGACCGCATCGCCGCCGCCTTCGAGGCCCAGAAACGGTTCGTCGCCAACGCCTCGCACGAACTGCGTACGCCGCTGGCCGTGATGCGTACCGAAATCGATGTGACGCTCAGCGACGACGAGGCGGATGCCGCCGAGTACCGCCGGATGGCCACCGTGGTGCGTGACGCCTCGGAACGGGCCAACAGCCTTGTCGACGCGCTGCTGGTGCTGGCGCGCAGCGAGGCCCAGACCGGCCGTCGACTGGGCCGGCGTACCGAGTGTGACCTGGCCGCCGGCACCCTCAACGCCTTGTCGGCGGTACGCCGTGAGGTGGAGCGGATAAAGCTCGACGTGCACACCTCGCTGGAACCGGCACCTGTCGTCGGTGATCCTGGTCTGCTGGATCGCCTGGCCGGCAACCTGATCGAGAACGCGGTCCGTTACAACCACCTGCACGGCCGACTCTGGGTACGCACCGGCTCCGATGGGCAGCGGTCCTGGCTGGTGGTCGGCAACACCGGTTTCGAGGTGGACCAGGCGGACGTACCAGGACTGTTCGAGCCGTTCCGGCGGGGCGGCCGGGAACGGACCGGGGCGCGCGGGTCGGGGCTCGGCCTGTCCATCGTCCGGGCGGTCTGCGACGCGCACGGTGGCACGGTGACCGCGGTGGCGCAGTCCGGCGGTGGCCTGGAGGTGACGGTCAACCTGCCGGCCGCCGACGCCGGGTCGACGGGGGAGAACCCCGTCCGGTGATCCGGTGCCGACCGGGTGACCCGGTGCGGCCCGGTTGCCGCCATCGCGCCCTCTGGCACACCGGCTACGGCCCCGGCGGCGGTAATTCGCTTGATCACGGTGAGAGATTGGGCCCATGACTTCGAGGGTGCGATGGATCGACTTCGACTGTGCCGACCCGTTCGCCATGGCGACGTTCTGGGCCGAGGCGACCGGAATGCGGCACGATCCCGACAACAAGCCGGGCGAGCCGGAGTGCGCCCTGCTGTCCGGGGCGGAGATCGCCGACGGCGGGATGCTGTTCCAGCGGGTGCCGGAGGGCAAGACCGCGAAGAACCGGGTACACCTGGATCTCCAACCGACCGACCGGACCCGCGACGAGGAGATCGACCGTCTGCTCGCCCTGGGCGCCGTACTGATCGACGATCAGCGCCGACCCGACGGCACCGGCTGGGCGGTCCTCGCCGACCCGGAGGGCAACGAGTTCTGCGTGGAGCGCAGCAGGGCGGAGCACTCGGCATAACCTGCCGGTTCAGCGCCAGCCCTGCGTGAGGCGGGTGTTGGCGTGGAGGAGGTGCTGGGCGAGGAGGTCGGCGCGCCGCTCGTCGACCCGGTGTGCGGGGGCGGAGATGGTGAGTGCGGCCACGGCGCCCCGGGTGGGGTGGACGACGGCCACGCCGACGGCGTACACACCGTCGACGCATTCTTCGATGTTCGACGCGTAGCCGCGGGAGCGTACGGCGTCGAGTTCCTTGATCAGTTGGTCGGTCGTGGTGATCGTGGCGGCGGTCAGCGCGGCCAAGGTCCGCGGATGCAGCGCCCGGATGTCCTTCGGGCGCATCTGGGCGAGCAGGGCCTTGCCGCCGGCGGTGGTGTAGGCGGGTAGTCGGTCGCCGGTGCGGACGCCGACCCGGACGGTCTGCGTGCTCTCGACGCCGTCGAGGAAGACGACACAGGCACCCTGCAAGCCGATCAGGTTGACCGTCTCGCGGGTGGTCGCGGCCAGGTGTTCCATGTGGGGGCGGACGGCGGCGACGACGTCCCAGGGGGCCTGTCGGGTGGCGACCTCGTGTGCCGCAGGGCCGAGCCGGTACCGGCGGGAGTCGTCCTGGCGGGCGAAGTCGAACTCCTTGAGCGTGGACAGCAGCCGGTGCGCGGTGGACGGGGCGACCTGCAGGTGCCGGCCGAGGTCCGCCACGCTCACCGACTCCTGGGCGCCGAGATACAGCAGGGCTCGTAGCGCGTTGCCCACCGACTCCATGACCTGCCTCCCACTGCTCGCCGCCGACCCGCGCAGTATTCCGCACAGAGGAACCCTTCTCCCAGACCCTTCTGCGTGACGGAAGATCAAGGTCTACTGGTCGGGGGTCGACGGAGAGGAACTGTGCGGTGGCGAGCGTGCGTGACGTGACCTTCGAGCTGCTGCGGGCGCACGGCCTGACCACCATCTTCGGCAACCCCGGCTCGAACGAGCTGCCGTTCCTGGCCGGTATGCCGGACGACTTCCGGTACCTCCTCGGCCTGCACGAGGGCGTGGTGCTGGCCATGGCCGACGGGTACGCCCAGGCCCGCCGAGGCCCGGCGCTTGTCAACCTGCACGCGGCAGCGGGCAGCGGCAACGCGATGGGCCAACTGACCAACTCGGTCTACTCGCACAGCCCGCTTGTGGTCACCGCCGGGCAGCAGGTCCGCTCGACGGTCGGCCAGGAGGTGATGCTCGCCAACGTGGACGCCGCCGCGCTGCCCCGGCCGCTGGTGAAGTGGAGCAGCGAGCCGGCCGCCGCCGAGGACGTGCCCCGAACCATCAGCCAGGCGATCCACACCGCCACGCTGGCACCTCAGGGACCGGTGTACGTGTCGGTGCCGTACGACGACTGGCAGGCCCAGTCCTCCGTCGACGCGCGGCACCTGCTGTCCCGTACCACCGTGACCGCCGCGGCGCTGACCACCCGGCAGCTCACCGAGCTTGCCGCGGTGCTGGACCGCGCCGACCGGCCGGTGCTGATCCTCGGACCCGACGTCGACGCGACCGCCGCGAACGACCATGCCGTGGCGCTCGCCGAAGCCCTCGCCGCCCCGGCCTGGATCGCCCCGTCGGCGTCGCGCTGCCCGTTCCCCACCCGCCACCCCGCCTTCCGCGGCGTGCTGCCGGCCGGGGTCAAGGCGATCAGTGACCTGCTGACCGGACACGACCTCGTCCTGGTCGTCGGCGCACCGGTGTTCCGCTACCACCAGTACGACCCGGGAAGGTATCTGCCCGAGGGCACCCGACTGGTGCACCTGACCGTGGACCCGGGCGAAGCCGCCCGCGCGCCGATGGGCGACGCGATCGTCTGCGATCTCGCCGACACCCTCACCCGGCTGGCCGCCGCCGTCACCCCCGGGCGGCGGGCCGCCCTCGTACCGTTGCCGCCCATTGCGACGCCGCGACCCGCCTCGGCGGGCCGGCTGCATCCGGAGGAGGTGTTCGCCGTGCTGCGGAACACCGCTCCGGCCGACACCGTCTGGGTCACCGAATCCACCTCGACCAGCGGCGCCTTCTGGGCACAGGCGGACCTGCGCCGGCCCGGCAGCTACTACTTCCCCGCCTCCGGCGGCCTCGGCTTCGGGCTGCCCGCGGCCGTCGGGGTGCAGGTGGCCGATCCCGACCGGCAGGTCGTCGCCCTGGTCGGGGACGGGTCGGCCAACTACGGCATCACCGCGCTGTGGACCGCCGCCCGCTACCGCATCCCGGTCATCTTCGTCATCCTGCGCAACGGGACCTACGGTGCGCTGCGCTGGTTCGCAGGGGTGCTGGAGGCCGGGGAGACGCCGGGCCTGGACATCCCCGGCATCGACTTCACCGCGCTGGCCGCCGGGTACGGCGTCACCGGCGTCGCGGTCTCCAGCCGTACGGCACTCGTCGAGGCGGTCACCGACGCCCTCGCTGCCGGGGAACCCCGGCTCATCCAGGTCGACACCGACCTCACCACCCCCTGAACCGCTGAAAGGCAAGCCCATGTCCGCACCCCAGCCGTCCGCCCCGGTGCTCGGCCGTTTCCCCGACTTCCCGCACGAGCAGGTGATCTTCTGCCAGGACCCGGAGACCGGGCTGCGGGCGATCATCGCCATCCACGACAGCACCCTCGGCCCGGCCGTCGGCGGCACCCGGATGCACCCGTACGCCACCGAGGCCGACGCGTTGACCGACGTGCTGCGCCTGTCGCGGGGGATGACGTACAAGAACGCGGTCGCCGGCCTGCCCTGCGGCGGCGGCAAGGCGGTCATCATCGGCGACCCCGACACGATCAAGTCCGAGGCGTTGCTGGAGACCTACGGACGTTTCGTGCAGAGCCTCGGTGGCCGCTACGTCACCGCCGGCGACGTCGGGATCAGCGCCGCCGACCTCGATGTGATCGGCCGGTCCACCGACCACGTCCTCGGCCGCACCACAAACGCCGGAGGGTACGGCGACAGCGGCCCGATGACCGCGTACGGTGCCTTCCACGCCCTGCGGGCCGCCGCTGCTGTCCGATGGGGGACCGCCGACCTGGCCGGCCGTACCGTCGGGGTCGAAGGGCTCGGCAAGGTCGGCCACGAACTCGTCCGCCTCCTCGTCGAGGCCGGTGCCACGGTCACCGCCGCCGACATCTCTGCACACGCCCGCGAACGGGTCCGACGGGAACTGCCCGCGGTGCTTCTCGCCGAGCGGGTCATCGACGCGCCTGTCGACATCTACGCCCCGTGCGCGCTCGGTGCCACCCTCACCAGCGACTCGGTCCCGACGATCCGCGCGGCAGTGGTCTGCGGCGCCGCCAACAACCAACTCGCCACCCCCGAGGTCGAGCAGCAGCTCGCCGAGCGCGACATCCTCTGGGTGCCCGACTTCGTCGCCAGCGCCGGTGGGGTCACCACCGGATCGGCCGAGTACCGGCGGATTCCCCTGGAGGAGGTGCCCGCCCAGGTTGCGAAGATCTTCGACACGGTGACCGAGGTGCTCGACCTGGCCCGCCGGCAGGGCATCCTGCCCGGCACGGCAGCCGAAGACATCGCCCACACCCGTATCCAGCAGGCCCGAACCGGCCTCAAGCCCGGCTACCTACCCCACTGACCGACCCCCTTTTGATCGACTCCGTTACGGCGTAATGGCGGTATCCGGCCAGGCGGGTCACCGCCATTACGGCGTAACGTCGAGGCCGTCAGCCGTGCCCGACGTCGAGGCCGTCAGCCTGTGTGCGCCGTCAGCCCGCGTGCGACGGCTGGCCCGTCAGGCCTCCCGCGGGTGGGGCAGTTGACCATGGGAGGTCCGGATGATCCCGACGCTGATCGTGTTCGGCCTGCTGTTCGGGCGCTGGTGGCGTTCGGCGCTCATCCTCGCTGCGGTGGGATGGCCGGTTCTGCTTGTCGCGAGCGGTGTGGAGGACGTCGGGCCGGGTCTGCTCGCCGCCGCCGGGCTGGCCGTGCTCAACACCGCCGTCGGCGTGCTGATCCATCAGGGTGTCCTGCTGGTGATGCGGAGACGACGAGCCTCCTGACCGTCACCGAGCGGACCACGGATCGCCGCCCCACCCGGCACCCGCACGAACCAGGCGGCAGCTGACCCCCAGACACCAGCCGCGGGCAGCCACCAAATGAGATCGCGGCGGCCGCCCCAGGGGGGCGACCACCGCGATCCGGTGTGCTCGGGGTGGGGGTCAGCCGGCCAGGCTGGCCACCTCGCGCGGCAGGAACCGCTGGCCGGTCACCCGCTCGCTGGTGCCGGTCCGGTCCAGGTACGGCGTGACGCCGCCCAGGTGGAACGGCCAACCGGCGCCGAGGATCATGCACAGGTCGATGTCCTGCGCCTGCGCCACGACACCCTCGTCGAGCATCAGCCGGATCTCCTGCGCCAGCGCGTCCAACGCGTTCTGCCGCACCTGCTCCTCGGTGAGCGGCTGGTCGCCGACCACCAGCAGCTTCGCCACCTCGGCGTTGATCTCGTCGTCGACGACGATCGGCTGGCCGGAGTCGGCGATCCGCTTGAGGTTCTCGCTGATGCCGAAGCGCTCCGGGAAGGCGGCGTGCAGGGTGCCGCCCACGTGGTACGCCACGGCCGGGCCGACCAGCTGGAGCAGGGCCAGCGGACGCATCGGCAGACCCAACGGGTCCACCGCGCGGTTCGCCACCTCCAGCGGGGTGCCCGCGTCCACGGCGGCGAAGATCGCCCCGAGGAAGCGGGTGAGCAGCCGGTTCACCACGAACGCCGGGGCGTCCGCGACCAGCACCGAGGACTTCTTCAGCTGCTTGCCGACCGCGAAGGCGGTGGCCAGCGTGGCGTCGTCGGTGCGCTCACCGCGGACGATCTCCAGCAGCGGCAGTACGGCTACCGGGTTGAAGAAGTGGAAGCCCACCACCCGCTCCGGGTGCTCCAGCTCCGCCGCCATCGCCGTGATGGACAGCGACGAGGTGTTCGTCGCCAGCACCGCCTCCGGCTTGACGATCTTCTCCAGCTCGGCCCAGACCTGCTTCTTGACGTTCAGGTCCTCGAAGACCGCCTCGATGACGAAGTCCGCGTCGGCGAACGCCGCCTTGTCCACCGAGCCACTGACCAGGCCGTACAGCTTGGCGGCCGTGCCCTTGTCCATCCGGCCCTTGCTGACCTGCTTCTCGATCTGGGTGTGCACGTAGCCCACCCCCTTGTCGACCCGGGCCTGGTCCAGGTCGGTCATCACGACCGGCACCTGCAGGCGGCGGGCGAACAGCAACGCCAGCTGGCTGGCCATCAGGCCGGCGCCGACGATGCCCACCTTGGTCACCGGGCGGGCCAGGCCCTTGTCCGGTGCCCCGGCCGGGCGCTTGGCCCGCCGCTGCACCAGGTCGAAGGCGTACAGGCCGCTGCGCAGCTCCTCGGAGAAGATCAGGTCGGCGAGGGCCTCGTCCTCGGCGGCGGTGCCGGCGGCGAAGTCGGCGTCCTTCGCCGTCTCCAGCAGGTCCAACGCCTTGTACGCGGACGGGACAGCGCCGTGCAGTCGCTGGTCGAGGGTCTGCCGGGCGAAGTAGAGCACCCCGGCCCACATGTCCTTGTCGACCTCGGGCCGGGTCACGGTGACCTCGCCCCGGACGACTCCGGCGGCCCACTCCAGGGACCGCTCCACGAAGTCGGCCGGCTCCAGCAGCACGTCGGCGATGCCCAGCTCAGCGGCCTGCTTGGGCTTGAGCATCTTGTTCTGCATGAGCGGGTTCTGGATGATCACCTGGGTGGCTGCCGGGATGCCGATCAGGTTCGGCAGCAGCTGGGTACCGCCCCAGCCCGGGATCAGACCCAGGGAGACCTCCGGCAGCGCCAGGGCGGCGGCACCGGCCGACAGGGTCCGGTAGTGGCAGTGCAGGGCCAGTTCCAGGCCGCCGCCCATCGCCGCGCCGTTGACGAAGGCGAAGGTCGGGATCTGGCTGTCCTTGAGCCGGGCGAAGACCCGGTGGCCCAGCTGCCCGATGGCCAGCGCCTGCTCCCGGTCGGCCAGCAGCGGCAGGCTGGTGATGTCCGCGCCGACGCAGAAGATGTACGGCTTGCCGGTGACCGCGATGAACGCCGGCTCGGCGGCCAGGGCGGCGGTGATCGCCTCGTCCAGGCTGGACAGTCCGCCGGGGCCGAAGGTGTTCGGCTTGGTGTGGTCGAAGCCGTTGTCGAGGGTGATCAGGGCGGCCGGGCGGTCCAGCCCCGGCACGTTCACCTGGCGCAGCAGGGCCCGGGTGACCACCTCGTTCGGTGCGGTCAGCGCGCTCACTTGTTGCCCTCCCAGTGCGGGTTCTCCCAGATCACGGTGCCGCCCATGCCGATGCCGATGCACATCGCGGTGAGGCCGTAGCGGACCTCGGGGTGCTCGGCGAACTGCCGGGCGAGCTGGGTCATCAGCCGTACGCCCGAGGAAGCCAGGGGGTGACCGATGGCGATCGCGCCGCCCCACTTGTTGACCCGCGGGTCGTCGTCGGCGATGCCGAAGTGGTCCAGGAAGGCGAGCACCTGTACGGCGAACGCCTCGTTCAGCTCGAACAGGCCGATGTCGTCGATGGTCAGCCCGGCGATGCGCAGGGCCTTCTCCGTCGACGGGATTGGGCCGACGCCCATCACCTCGGGCTCGACGCCGACGAAGCCGTACGACACCAGGCGCATGGCGACCGGCAGGCCCAGCTCGCGGGCGACGTCCTCGGCGACCAGCAGGCTGGCGGTGGCGCCGTCGTTCAGACCGGCGGCGTTGCCCGCGGTCACCTTGCCGTGCGGGCGGAACGGGGTCTTGAGGCTGCCCAGCTTCTCCAGCGAGGTGTCGCGGGGGGCCTCGTCGGCCGTGGCCAGACCCCAGCCGCCCTCCTCGTCGCGGATGGCCACCGACACCAGGTCGTCCTGGAGCTTGCCGTTGGCGTACGCCTTGGCGGTCTTCTGCTGCGAGGCGAGCGCGAAGGCGTCGGTGCGCTCCTTGGTGATGTGCGGCAGCCGGTCGTGCAGGTTCTCCGCGGTGGCGCCCATGACCAGCGCGGACGGGTCGACGAGCTTCTCGGCGACGATGCGCGGGTTGGGGTCGACGCCCTCGCCCATCGGGTGGCGGCCCATGTGCTCGACACCACCGGCGATCGCCACGTCGTACGCGCCCACGGCGATGGCGCTGGCGACGCTTGTCACGGCGGTCATCGCCCCGGCGCACATCCGGTCGATGGCGAAGCCGGGGACGCTCTTGGGCAGACCCGCCAGCAGGGCGGCGGTACGGCCGATGGTCAGTCCCTGGTCACCGATCTGGGTGGTGGCGGCGATGGCCACCTCCTCGACCCGCTCCGGCGGCAGCTGCGGGTTACGGCGTAGCAGTTCGCGAATGCATCGGATCACCAGGTCGTCGGCGCGGGTGTTGGCGTACATGCCACCCGCCTTGCCGAACGGGGTACGGACGCCGTCGACGAAGACGACATCCCGAACTTCACGGGGCACTGGAGCCTCCTAGCCGGCACTGGCATTTCCCCGAATGCTACCCGTCAGTAACAATCCTCGCCCCACCCCACCCTGTGGCCCAGCCCACACCCAGCCTCACCCCGTCCCTTCACCCCCGTTGATCAAGAGGTTTGCGTCTGCCGTACGGCGTGTCGCTGACGCAAACCTCTTGATCAACAGAGAGAGCCGGGGGTCAGGTGGGGAGGAGGGCTTCGGTGAGGGCGGGGAGGAGGAGGGTGATCTGCCATTCGCGGGCGTGGAGGGCGCGTAGGGCGTCGGCGACGGTGGCTTCGGTGATCTCCTCGGGGGGTTGCCAGGCGAGCCGGCGGACCGTGTCGGGGGAGATCAGGTTCTCCGGCGGCAGGTTGTGCTCGCCGGCCAGCCGCAGCACCACCTCGCGGGAGCGGGCCAGCCGGGCGGCGGCAGCCGGATCCCGTTCGGCCCAGCGGTGCGGCGGGGGCGGGCCCTCCACCGTCGGTGCCACCGGCAGATCCTCGTCCGGCAACTGCCGCGCGTCGTCCAGCGCTGCCAGCCAGGTCCGGGCCAGCCGGCGTACCGACCGGCCGCCGAAACCGGGCAGGGTGAGCAACGTCTTCTCGTCCTTCGGGTCCAGTTCCGCCGCTGCCACGATGGCCGAGTCGGGCAGCACCCGGCCCGGCGCCGAGTCCCGGCGGGCGGCGATCTGGTCGCGGGCGTACCACAGGGATCGCACCCGTGCCTGCGCCCGTGCGCCGCGGACCCGGTGGATGCCGGAGGTACGGCGCCACGGCTCGGCGCGTACCCGGGGCGGGCGGGTGCCGGCCTGGACCAGCGCGGCGAACTCCTCCTCCGCCCACTGCGACTTGCCCTGCCGGGTCAGCTCCGCGTCGAGGGCGTCCCGCAGGTCGGTCAGCAGCTCCACGTCCAACGCCGCGTACGTCAGCCAGGACTCCGGCAGCGGCCGGCTGGACCAGTCCGCCGCCGAGTGGTGCTTCTCCAGGCTGTAGCCGAGCAGCTGCTCGGTGAGCGCGGCCAGGCCCACCCGTTCGAAACCGGCGAGCCGGGCGGCCAGCTCGGTGTCGAACAACCGCCGCGGACGCAGCCCCAACTCGGCGAGGCAGGGCAGATCCTGGTTGGCCGCGTGCAACACCCACTCGGTGTCCGCGATCACGGCGTCGAGCGCACTCAGGTCGGGCAGCGGCAACGGGTCGATCAGCGCGGTACCGGCGCCGCTACGCCGCAACTGCACGAGGTACGCCCGTTGGCTGTAGCGGTAGCCCGAGGCGCGCTCGGCGTCCAGGGCCACCGGGCCGCTGCCGGCCGCGAATCGGGCCACCACCTCGGCAAGTTGCTCCGGGACGGTCACCGGCTCAGGGGTGCCCTCGCGAGGGGCGGTCAGCGGCACGGACTCGCCGCCGGTGGATTCGGTCCCCGCGTCCGACGGCTCCGGCCGCGCCGAGGGCGGGGTCTCGATGTCGTTTCCCGTACGGCTTGCGGCGGTCCGACGGCGCAGGGGTGGTTCGTCGGTCACCTGACAACCCTAGTGCGGAAGCGGAACACACCGCGCGCACCCGCCCCCGCCGCGTGTCGACCCGGCCGGTCCGCCGCCCGCGGCTCAGCCGGTGGCGGCGGCTCGGCGGTCGGGCAGGGCGGTGACGCCGGGCGGCGGCAGGCCGGCGGTGGAGGCGAGCAGGGTGCACCAGGCGTACAGGTGCGAGGCGAGGTCCCCGTCAGTCGGTGTCCACGAGGCGCGGATCTCGATGTCGGCGGTCGCGGGCGGACCGGCCAGATCCCCGAACCGGTTCGACATCGTCTGGGTGACCGTCCCGCCGATCGCCCGGTAACCCGCATCCTGGGCGTCGAGGGCATCGGTGAGCCAGGTCCAGGCGACCCCCGGCAGCAGCGGGTCGGCGGCCAGATCGCTCTCCAACTCGGCGGTGACGTAGGTGACCAGCCGCAGGGTGCCCTGCCAGGCCTCGTGTCCGACCGGGTCGTGCAACAGGATCAGCCGCCCGGTGGTCACCTCGTCGCCGTCGCGCAGCACTGAGGCGGAGAGCGCGAAGGCGTACGGTGCGAGTCGTTGCGGGGCGCCGATCTCCTCCAGGTCGATCTCCGGCCGGGGTGTCGCCGACCGGAGCCCGGCGACCGCGCGGGCGAAGGTGTCCGGAAGCGCGATCGGGGGGGCCATGTCCGCAGCCTAAGCCGCCACCCGCCGCCTCGCTGTGACGGCACGCCGAGGATCGACTCGCCGTTGATCACTTGTCGGCTCGCGCCGATCCGGTCCGCGTCGGCTGTTAACAGGGGACCCCTGCTCTACCGCAGGCGTTAACAAGGTGCCCTTCCTTCCGTGTCACGTCACAAAGTGGGCGGTGGGGGAGGGAGACGGGTGCAGCGCGTGGCACGATGGCCGCGATGACCACCGACACCACGGGCGCCGCTGCCCGAGACGACGCTTCCCGCCCCGGCGGGCCCGCCGACTCGCCCTTCGTGCGGGCGTGTCGTCGTCAGCCCGTCCCGCACACCCCGGTCTGGTTCATGCGCCAGGCCGGCCGGTCGCTGCCGGAGTACCGCGAGATCCGGGCCAACGTGGCGATGCTGGAGTCCTGCCGCCGCCCCGACCTGGTCACCGAGATCACCCTCCAGCCGGTACGCCGGCACAAGGTGGACGCGGCGATCCTGTTCAGCGACATCGTGGTGCCGGTCGCCGCCGCCGGGGTCGACCTGGACATCGTGCCGGGCACCGGGCCGGTGGTGGCCGAGCCGGTGCGTACCGCCGCCGACGTGCAGCGGATCCGCCCGATCGGTCGCGACGACGTCCCGTACGTCGACGAGGCGGTCCGGATGCTGGTCAAGGAGTTGGGCGACGCCCCGCTGATCGGCTTCGCCGGTGCGCCGTTCACCCTGGCCAGCTACCTGGTCGAGGGCGGGCCGTCGCGCAACCACGTCAAGACCAAGGCCCTGATGTACGGCGACCCCGAGCTGTGGCACGCCCTGGCCGGCCGGCTCGCCGAGGTGACCCTGGCGTTCCTGCGGGTGCAGATCGCCGCCGGTGTCAGCGCGGTGCAGCTCTTCGACTCCTGGGCGGGCGCGCTCTCCGAGGCCGACTACCGCCGGTTCGTGCTGCCGCACTCGACGACCGTGCTGTCCGGCCTGGCCGACGCGGGGATCCCCCGGATCCACTTCGGGGTGGGCACCGCCGAGCTGCTCGGCGCGATGGGTGAGGCCGGGGCCGACGTGGTCGGCGTGGACTGGCGTACCCCGCTGGACGTCGCGACCCGGCGGATCGGGCCCGACAAGGCGGTGCAGGGCAACCTCGACCCGTGCCTGCTGTTCGCCCCGTGGCCGGTCATCGAGGCCGAGGTGCGCCGCATCCTCGACGAGGGCCGCGCCGCCCCCGGGCACGTGTTCAACCTCGGACACGGGGTGCTGCCGGAGACCGATCCGGAGGTGCTCACCCGAGTGGTCGCCCTGGTGCACGAACTGTCCGCCCGCCCCGCCGAGGGGGCCTGACCGCCATGGCGTCGCGGTGGCGGGTGGCGGTCGTCGGCGGCGGCATCGCCGGCCTGGCCGCCGCGGTCCGGTTGCGCGACCGCGCCCCCGAAGACACCGAGATCATCGTGTACGAGCAGTCCGGCGCGCTCGGCGGCAAGCTGCGTACCGGTGAGCTGCTCGGCGGGCCGGTGGAGTTCGGTGCCGAGTCGTTCCTGATGCGGGATCCGGCCGGCGGCGACTCGGCGGTGGTGACCCTGCTCCGCCGCCTCGGACTGGCCGAACGGATCGTGCACCCCACCGTCGGGCAGGCGGCGCTCGCCGTCGACGGCCAGTTGCGCCCGATCCCCGGCGGCACGCTGATGGGCGTACCCGGGGATCTGGAGAAGGTGGCGACGGTGGCCCGGCCGACCCCGCAGGCCGACCACGACGACGGCGCGCCGATGCTCGGTGACAGCGACGACGTCTCCGTCGGCGCGCTGGTCCGCGCCCGGTTCGGCGACGAGGTGGTCGACCGGCTGGTCGACCCGATGCTCGGCGGCGTGTACGCGGGCCGGGCCGACGACCTGTCCCTGGCCACCACCATGCCCGCCCTGGCCCGCGCCGCCCGCACCCGGCACACGCTGCTCGACGCGGTCCGGGCCGCGCAGGCCGCCGCACCCCGCTACACCGGCCAACCGATCTTCGGCACCCTCGACGGCGGGCTGAGCACCCTGGTCGAGGCCGCCGCCACGGCCAGCGGGGCGACCATCCGCACCAACGCCGCGGTCCGTGAACTCACCCCGACCGGCACCGGCTGGCGGCTGACCGTCGGGCCGACCCGCGACCCGGAGCACGTCGACGTCGACGCGGTGGTGCTGGCGGTGCCGGCCCGGCCGGCGGCCCGGCTGCTCACCGACGTGGCCGACGCGGTGGCGGCCGAGATCGGCGGGCTGGACTACGCAAGCGTCGCGCTTGTCACCCTGGCCCTGCCCGAGCCGACGCTGCCGCAGCTGTCCGGCTTCCTGGTGCCCAGCACCGAAGGGCTGCTGATCAAGGCGTCCACGTTCTTCACCACCAAATGGGGGCACCTGCGTCGCGACGACGGGGTGGCGCTGGTGCGCGCCTCGGTGGGCCGCTACGGCGACGAGGCCCAGCTCCAACGCTCCGACGAGGACCTGGCCGCCACCGTGCACCGGGAGTTGTCGGCGGTGCTCGGCACCCCGCTGCCCGCCCCGATCGGCGGGCACGTGCAGCGCTGGGGTGGGGCGTTGCCGCAGTACACCCCCGGCCACCTCGATCGGATCGCCGCCGCGCGGACCATCCTGCGGACGGCGCATCCGACGCTGACGTTGGCCGGTGCCGGCTACGACGGCGTGGGCATCCCGGTCTGCGTCCGCTCCGGCGAGACGGCGGCCGAGGAGATCATCACTGCATTGGGAGGATCGGCGAGATGACCGAGCAGAGCAACGCGGCCCGGCTGAAGGAACTCAACTCCACAATCCGCTACACCATGTGGTCGGTGTTCCGGGTCAGCGCCCCGCTGCCGTCGCTGCGCGACAACGTCACCGGCGAGGTCGAGTCGCTGATCGAGGAGTTGGCCGGCAAGGACGTGGTGGTCCGGGGCACGTACGACGTGGCCGGGCTGCGCGCCGACGCCGACCTGATGATCTGGTGGCACTCCTCGTCCAGCGACGCCCTCCAGGACGCCTACCTGCGGTTCCGGCGTACCACGCTGGGGCGGGCGATGACCCCGGTCTGGTCGCAGATGGCGCTGCACCGGCCGGCGGAGTTCAACAAGAGCCACATCCCGGCCTTCCTCGCCGGTGAGGAGGCCCGCGCCTACCTGTGCGTCTACCCGTTCGTCCGCTCGTACGACTGGTACCTGCTGCCCGACGCCGAGCGGCGGGAACTGCTCGCCGAGCACGGCCAGATGGCCCGGGGCTACCCGGACGTACGCGCCAACACGGTGGCCTCGTTCGCGCTCGGCGACTACGAGTGGATGCTCGCCTTCGAGGCCGACGAGCTGCACCGGATCGTGGACCTGATGCGGGACCTGCGCGCCTCGCGGGCCCGGCTGCACGTCCGCGAGGAGGTGCCGTTCTACACCGGCCGCCGCCGCTCGATCGCCGACATCGTCACCGCCCTGGCGTGAAAGGAAGGGCACCTTGTTAACGCCTCGTGCATAGCAAGGGCCCCCTGTTAACACTCACCGGCGCCGACGGGCCGACGCGTCAGCGTCGGCCCGTCGGTCGGCCGGGCGGGGCCGCACCCGAGGGAGATGGGCGCGACCCCGCTCGGGATCAGGTGGTGGCCGTACAGGTCAGCGTGGGTGCGCTGGCACTGGAGCCGGAGGCCAGGAAGCCGAACGTGGTGCTGGCTCCGGAGCCGAGGCTGCCGTTGTAGCTGACGTTGGTGGCGGTCACCGTCGAGCCGCTGGAGCTGAGCGTGGCGTTCCACGCCTGGCTGACCTGCTGACCGTTGGCGTACGTCCAGGTCACCCGCCAGCTGCGGATGGCCGCGCTGCCCGCGGTCACAGTCACCTCACCCTGGAAGCCACCGGACCAGCTGTTGGTCACCTGGTACGTCGCCGAGCAGGCACCCGTCGCCGGCGGCGGGGTGGTGGGCGGCGGGGTGCTGCTGGTCAGGCCGAAGAAGTCGATGGCGGCCCGAGCCATGCCGGTCGACGGCAGGCTGTGCCCGGCGCCCTGGATGGCGTACGCCTCCACCCGCACCGTGCCGGTGGAGTCGGCGAACTGACGCCGGTTCCAGCTCGCCTGCGGGGTGTCCGTGCGGGTCGGGTTCTGGCTCAGCCCGGCCACGTTGGTCCACTGCTCCACCGACTCCTGCAGGAGCTGGAAGGGAATCAGGTTGTCGTTGGTGCCGTGCCACAGCTGCACCCGCGGGCGAGCACCGGTGTAGCCGGGGTACGCCTGCCGGACCGCGTCACCCCACTGCTGCGGGGTCCGGTCCATCCGGCCGTTGACGCACTGGCTGTTGGTGGGCGGGAAGTCCGCGGCGTTGGCGAAGCAGTTGAACGGCACGCCCATGAACGCCGCACCGGCCTTGTAGACGTCCGGGTAGAGCGCCATCAGGGCCTGGGTCATCATGCCGCCCGACGAGCTGCCGGTGGCGTACACCCGCTGCGGGTCGCCGCCGTACTGGCGCTGGGCGTAGCTGACCATCGACATGATCGACACGGGGTCGCTGCCACCGTTGCGCACCTTCGAGGCGGCGGACCACACGTCGAAGCAGTTGCCGAAGCCGGCCTGCTGGGTGGCGGTGGGGTAGATGACCACGAAGCCGTACTGGTCGGCGAGGCGGCCGAACTCACTGCCGGAGTAGAACCCGGGGCCGTTGCCGCCGCAGCCGTGCATGGCGACCACGACTGCGGGATTGGCGGGCCGGACGTCCGGCACGTAGATGTGCATCCGCATGTTGCCCGGGTTGGTGCCGAAGTTGGTCACCTCGACCAGGGACGCGGCGGAGGCCGGTGACGGGGCGAAGAGCACGCCCGTCACGGCGAGAAGGGACGCGGCAGCCAGGGATCCCAGCGCCGCTACGGTTCGTTTCACGTCCACCTCCATGGACTACGACAGCGCGCCGGACCGGGCCACGGCAGGTAAGCGTGGACCGAGGACGAGGACCGGCGTCGCGATGCGCGAGGTGCTGCCCTACGGAGCTGGTGTCCGTCCACCTCGCCGTGCCAACGGTGCAATTCGTGCCAATCCGCTGCTTCGCGTGTAGCCAAAGTATGGGCGTGCACCATGGGTCGGAGCAAGATGCTTGTGAATATCGATAATTCCGGTCATCCATGATCGCGGTTCTCCACGGTCGGTTTTCCGGCCGGTCGACCGCCGTGGGTCGGCGGCCTCGGGTGGGGTCGAGCAGGGGCGCGAGGTCTGCGATGATCTGGCGGTGACGGGGGTGGATGAGCCAGTAGCGACCGCGCAACCGGCCGGCTCAGAGTCGACGGGCGCGGTGTCGGCCGGTCTCGAGCCGACCGCTGCGGAGTCGACGGGCACGGGCGGTCTGGGTGGCCGGTACTGGCGGTTGTGGTCGGCGTCGGCGGTGTCCAACCTCGCCGACGGGATCGTCAAGATCGCCCTGCCGCTGGCCGCCGTCGGCTACACGACCTCGCCGGTGCTCGTCGCCGGGGTGGCCGCCGCGTTCAGCCTGCCGTGGCTGCTGTTCGCCCTGCCGGCCGGCGCGCTCGTCGACCGGCTCGACCGGCGGCGGGTGATGCTGGTCGCCAACAGCCTCCGGGCGGCCCTGCTCGGCGCGCTGGCCCTGGCCGTGGCCCTCGACGCCGGCTCGATCTGGTTGCTCTACGTGGTGGCCTTCGGCGCGGGCACCGCCGAGACCCTGTACGACACCTCGGCCCAGTCGATCCTGCCGCAACTGGTCCCGCGCGCGATGCTGCCCCGCGCCAACGGACGGCTGTACGCCGTCGAACTGGCCGCCAACCAGTTCGTCGGCCCGCCGTTGGCCGGATTCCTCGTCGCCGGCGGAGTCGCGTACGCGATGCTCGGGCCGGCCGGGCTCTGGGCGGCCGCAGTAGTGGCCCTGCTGCTGGTCGGCGGCCGGTTCCGGGTGGCGCGGCAGGGCACGAGCACACTGCGCGCCGACATCGCCGAAGGCGTACGGTTCCTCTGGCGACACCGACTGCTGCGGACCCTGGCGCTGATGGTCGGGGTCAGCAACCTCACCACCACGGCCACGTTCGCGGTGCTGGTGCTGTACGCGGTCGGGCCGAACTCGGCCATCGGGCTCAGCGAGCCGGGCTACGGCCTTCTGCTGACCGCCTTGGCGGCGGGCATCGTGCTCGGGTCACTCGTCGCCGCGAGGATCGAGCGGCTGCTCGGCCGGGCCCGCGCGCTCGGCGTCGCGATGATCGCGATCGCGGTCGTCGTGGGCGCTCCGGCGGTGAGCACCAACCCGTTCGTCCTCGGCGGAATCTTCTTCGTCGGCGGGATCCTGCTCACCTCCTGGAGCGTCATCACGGTCTCGCTGCGCCAGCAGATCACCCCGGACCGCCTGCTCGGACGGGTCAACAGCGGATACCGGCTGCTGGCCTGGGGGAGCATGCCGCTGGGGGCGTTGGTCGGTGGCGGGCTCGCCGAGGTGTTCGGCCTCCAAGCGGTCTTCGTCATCATGGGCGTGCTGGCCCTGATCCTGCTGGTCGGCATGTTCTGGGTCACCGATGCCGCCATCGACGCCGCCGAACGCGCTGCCGCCTGATCGCCGGAGCGTCAACCGGGCAGACATCGGAGGTATCGGTTGCGGCGGCCGGCTCCGCTCATGGCTGCGAGGCCGCTGCGACCGACCCTTCTCGGCGTACGGGATCGTGGATTCTTTTCGGATGAGTTCCGGTCGGGGTCTTGCCGGTGCTCGATGATCCGGATAGAACCAGGGCGATAGATCCGATGTCTGGCCGGAGGGGGCACGGTGAAGCTACTGCGAGTGGGGGCGGTCGGGCAGGAGCGGCCCGCCGCACTGGACCGGGCCGGCCGACTGGTCGACCTGTCCGGCCTGGTGTTCGAGATCGACGGGGCGTTCCTCGGCGGGGACGGCATGGCCGAGGTCCGGGCGGCGGTGCACGGCGGCACGCTTCCCGAGGCCGATCCCACGGCCCGCATCGGTGCCCCGATCGCCCGACCAGGCAAGATCGTCTGCGTCGGGTTGAACTACTCCGACCACGCCGCCGAGACCGGCGCGAAGCCGCCCGCCGAGCCGGTCCTGTTCATGAAGGCGTCGAACACCGTGGTCGGGCCGAACGATCAGGTGCTCATACCTCGGGGCAGCCGGAAGACCGACTGGGAGGTCGAGCTAGCCGTCGTCGTCGGCCGTACCGCCCGCTATCTGGCGAGCCCGGCCGAGGCGTGGGACTGCGTCGCCGGGTACACGATCTCCAACGACGTCTCGGAGCGCGAGTTCCAGCTGGAACGCGGCGGTCAGTGGGACAAGGGGAAGTCCTGCGAGACGTTCAACCCGCTCGGCCCGTGGCTGGTCACCGCCGACGAGGTGCCCGACCCGCAGCAGTTGGGCCTGCGGTGCAGTGTCAACGGCATCCTGCGCCAGGACGGCAACACCAAGAACATGATCTTTGGGGTGGCCGAGATCGTCCACTACGTCAGCCAGTTCATGGTGTTGGAGCCGGGCGACGTCATCAACACCGGCACCCCGGCCGGGGTGGCGCTCGGGATGCCCGAGCCGAAGCCGTACCTGCGCGGCGGTGACGTGATCGAGTTGGAGATCGACGGGCTCGGTCGGCAACGCCAGCCGGTCGGTACCGCGTGAGCAGGGAGTTCGCCGGGCTGTCGGCCGTGGTGACCGGCGGGGGATCGGGCATCGGCCTGGCGGTGGCCGAGCTGCTCGCCGCGCGGGGGGCCGCGGTGGCCTGCCTCGACCTCGACCCGTCGCACGTGCCCGCGCCGCTGCACGCCATCGCGTGCGACGTGGGTGACGCCGACTCGGTGAACGCGGCGGTGCGTGCCGCCGTGGACCGGCTCGGCGGGCTGGACATCCTGGTCAACAACGCCGGTGCCGGTGCGCAGGGCACCATCGAGGCCCAGTCGGACGACGAGTGGCACCGGGTGTACGACGTAAACGTCGTCGGCATCGTCCGGGTCACCCGGGCGGCCCTGCCGTACCTGCGGGTCTCCGCGTCCGCCGCCGTCGTCAACACCTGCTCGATCGCGGCGACCGCCGGCCTGCCCGGCCGGGCCCTCTACAGCGCCACGAAGGGTGCGGTGCAGGCGTTGACCCTCGCCATGGCCGCCGACCACGTCGGTGAGGGCATCCGGGTCAACTGCGTCAACCCCGGCACCGTCGACACCCCGTGGGTACGCCGCCTGGTCGACGCCGCCGACGACCCCACCGCCGAGTACGCGGCCCTGCGTGCCCGCCAGCCCATCGGACGGCTGGTCACCCCGGCCGAGGTCGCGGCGGCGGTCGC
This sequence comes from Verrucosispora sp. ts21, assembly GCF_002879555.1. Taxonomy (NCBI): domain Bacteria; kingdom Bacillati; phylum Actinomycetota; class Actinomycetes; order Micromonosporales; family Micromonosporaceae; genus Micromonospora; species Verrucosispora sp. ts21. Next base: position 61,956 of record NZ_PNOZ01000013.1, read on the forward strand.
CTACCTGGCCAGCCCACTGGCCGCCGCCACCACCGGGACCGTGCTCGCCGTCGACGGCGGGATGCACGGGCTGCGGCTGCGCCCACCGACCACCACCCCCACCGCAGAATCGAGGCAGCAATGAGACGGCTCGGCCACTCGCAGGTAACCGTCAGTCCGCTCGGCTTCGGCGCGGCCGGCATCGGCAACCTGTACCGGACCGTCGACGAGCAGGGGGCGCACGCCGCCCTCGACGCGGCGTGGGAGGCGGGTATCCGCTACTTCGACACCGCCCCGCACTACGGCCTCGGCCTGTCCGAACGCCGGCTGGGCGCCGCCCTGGCCGACCGGCCTCGCGCCGAGTACACCGTGTCCACGAAGGTCGGACGGCTGCTGGTGCCCTCGCCGCAGACCGCGCACCTGCGTGACGAGGAAGGCGGCTTCGACGTGCCGGCCGACCACGTCCGCGAGTGGGATTTCAGCGCCGACGGGGTCCGCAGGTCGCTGGAGTCCAGCCTCGACCGGCTGGGTCTCGACCGCATCGACGTGGTGCTGCTGCACGACCCCGACGACCACTGGCAGCAGGCGGTCGAGCAGGCGTACCCGGCGTTGCACGACCTGCGGGCGCAGGGCGTGGTGGGTGCCATCGGCGTCGGTATGAACCAGTGGCAGATGTTGCACCGGTTCGTGGTGGAGACCGACGTCGACACCGTGATGCTCGCCGGCCGGTACACGCTGCTCGACCAGTCGGCGCAGGAGCGCCTGCTGCCCGCCTGCCAGGAACGCGGGGTGTCGGTGCTCGCCGCCGGGGTCTTCAACAGCGGCGTGCTGGCCACCGAGGAGCCAGGCAGGATGTACGACTACCGTCCGGTGCCGCAGCCGGTGTACGACCGGGCGGTCCGCATCGCCGCCACGTGTCGGCGGCACGGGGTGACCCTGCCGCAGGCGGCGATGGCCTTCGTGGCCCGGCATCCGGCGGTGGCGACCGTGGTCGTCGGGGTCAAGAGTGTTGAGCAGGTGGTGCGTAACGCCGACCTGCTCGCCAAGCCGGTGCCCGACGCGCTCTGGGACGACCTGGCGGCCGAGGGCCTGCTGACGTCCTGAGACGGTCAGCCGGGTGCCGGCTCGACAAGCACGTCCTGCCCGTCGACCCGGACGGCCACCGGGTCGCGGCGGGGTGTGCGGTCAGCGGTGATCGTGAAGTCGGTGACCCGGCCGGCCCGCCAGACACAGTCGACGCGGTAGCCGCCTCGGGCCCGCAACCCGGCGAAGCTGCCGTCGGGCCAGTGTGGTGGCAGCGCGGGCAGCAGGTGGATGGTGCCGTCGTGGCTCTGCAGCAGCATCTCGGCGATCGCCGCGGTGATGCCGAAGTTGCCGTCCAGTTGCATCGGCGGGTGGGTGCACAGCAGGTTGTCCAGGGTGTTGTGCCGCAGCAGCCCGCGGAGCATCGTCCATGCCTGCGGTGCCTGGCCCAGCCGGGCGAAGATCGCCGCCCGCCAGGGCCAGGTCCACGACCGGCGGCTGTCGCCGGTGACAGTGGTGTCGCTGACCGGGCCGCCGTCGTGCCGACCGCAGCGGGCCGTCAACGACACAAGCGCGGCGGCCGCGAACGCCGGTGACCCCGTCGGGGTGATCTGGCGGCCCGGATAGACGGCGAACAGGTGCGAGGTGTGGCGGTGCCGGTCGTCCGGGTCGTCGCGATCCTCCCGCCACTCCTGGAGCTGACCCCACCTGCCGATCCGGTCCGGTGCGAGCCGCGATCGCAGGTCGGCGACGGTGGCCTGGTAGTCGTGGTCGACGTCGAGGGCGGCGGCACAGTCGAGGTAGTTCTGGAACAGGTCCCGGATGATCTGGTGGTCGTACGGCACGCCGTCCTCACGTGGGCCGTGTTCCGGTGACCAGCCCTGCGGCGCGACGAGCGTGCCGGTGCCGTCGTCGACCAGCCGGTCGGTCCAGAACTCGCAGACCTCCTTGATCATCGGGTAGGCGGTGTTCCGCAGATAGCCGACGTCCTGACCGAAGGCCCAGTGTTCGTAGAGGTGCTGGGCGTACCAGGCGCTGGCGACGGTGTTCCACTGCCACGAGTTGCCGCCGAAGATGCTCTGGCTGGTGCGGGCCGTCCAACCCCGGGTGCGCGCGCCGAAGGCGTTACGGGTGGCGACCCGGCTCGGCACCGCCACCTGCCGGACGAACTCGACGAGTGCCCGGTGGCTGTCGCCCAGGTCGGTGGTCTCGGCGCACCAGTAGGCCATCTGGACGTTGATGTTGGTGTGGTAGTCCGCCGCCCAGGGTGGCTGGTTGCTGTCGTTCCACAGCCCCTGCAGGTTGGCGGGCAGGCCACCGGGCCGCGAGGAACTGTGCAGCAGGTACCGGCCGAGCACGAACATGGTCTGTTCCAGTTCGGGGTCGACGCCGCCCGCGCGGTAACGGGCCAGCCGCTCGTCGGTCGGCAACGCCACGACCTGGTCGGCGCTGGCACCCCAGCTCACCCGTACCCGGTCGGCCACCGTCCTGCTCTGCGCACGATGTGCCGCCCGCAGCGAGGCGTGGGGCTGTCCGGCCGCCGCGTCGAGCGCCGCGCGCACCGCCGGCTCCGGGTCCGCGCCCCGCCACCGCGCGGCGGCGTCGAGCCGGTAGTCGGTACGCGCGTCCAGCAGCAGCGTCAGCCGGGTCGCCGACCGTACCCGCAGGCGGTGGCCGTCGGTGGTGACCTGCCCGTCGGTGGCCGCCACCCGGACGGCCGCGGCGTACCGCAGCCCGTTTCCCAGCATGCCGCGAAAGGCGATGGTCGCGGCGTCCGCGGTCGCGGTCGCGTCCTGCGCGCTGGTCAGGGTGATGTCGCAGTCGAGCGCGTCGGCCCGCTCGGCTACGTAGTGCAGGACGAGCAGATCGGCGGTACGACTGGCGAACGCCTCCCGCCGGAGGACTCGACCGGGCGTACCGAAGCGGGTGGTGTGGATGCCGGTCTCCAGGTCCAGCGTCCGGCGGTAGTCGACGTCCGGCTGCTGGTGGGCGTGGAAGCACAGGTGCAGGTCACCGAAGGCCAGGTAGCAGCCGAACCCGGTCATGCTCGGGTCGAATACGTCGTCGGGCTGCCCGGCCACGGCGTTGTCGTAGTCGTCGACCCCGGCCCACAGGCTCTGCTCGTTGAACTGGATGCGTTCGTGGTCGGGCTGACCGAAGAGCATGGCACCGAGGCGGCCGTTGCCGATCGGCAGGGCCTGGGACTGCCAGTCCACGGCGGGCCGCCGAAACCAGAGCAGATGCCGGCCGGTCGGGGTGGCGGCGGGTTGATCGGTGGCTATTGCCGGGACAGTACCGGCTGATGTTCGCGGCCGACAAGACGTACCGGTGTTTCCGGTTTGACGGCTCTGAGCTGCCGCACTAGGGTCGTACGCATGATCATCGCTTTCATGCGCCTGCGTTCCGCCTGAGGCGGCGCGCGTCGCACCGGTCGTTGACCGGTGCCTCGTCGGCCCGGTGACGCCCTCACCCCCGGTGAGTGGCCCGGGCCCGGTCCGCGTCGCCTCTTCCCTCGGATGACACGTCTCTCCGACTCGACGGGACCTATCTCGAATGCGTAAACCAGCTCATATCGCCATGGTCGGCTGCACCGCGCCGAGCCACATCTACCCCTCGTTGGCGCTGATCCGCGAACTGGTCGACCGGGGACACCGGGTGACCTACGTGGTCGGCGAACCGCTCACCGGCCTGGTCGCGCCGACCGGCGCCGAGCCCATCGCCCACCCGACGATCCTGCCGCAGGGCGACACGCCGTGGCCGGAGGACCCGGCCACGGCCATGCGGGTCTTCCTCGACGAGGGCATCGCGGTGCTGCCGCAGTTGACCGCACGCTACGACGCGGACCGGCCCGACCTCGTGCTCTACGACATCGGCGGCCTGCCAGGCCCGCTGCTGGGTGAGCGATACGGCGTGCCGGCGGTGCAACTGTCACCGACGATGGTCGCCTGGACCGGCTACCAGCAGGACATGGCCGAGTTCTTCACCGCCCTGACCTCCTCGGCGTCCGGGCGGGACTACTACGCCACCTTCGACGCCTGGCTGGCCGACCACGGCATCCACCAGGATTCGCGCACCTTCCTCACCTTTCCCCAGCGGGTGCTGTCGCTGATCCCACGGGTGATGCAACCCCACGCCGACCGGGTGCCGGAGACGGTCCGGTTCGTCGGCCCGTGCCTGGACCCGGCCCGGCTCACCGAGCCGGGATGGACGCCGCCCACCGACGGGCGGCCGGTCCTGCTGGTCTCCTTCGGTACGGCCTACAACGACCAGCTGCCGGTGTACCGGGCCTGCCTGGAAGGGTTCGCCGACTCGCCGTGGCACGTGGTCATCGCCATCGGTGACAAGGTCGACCCGGCGGACCTGGGACCGCTGCCCGGCAACGTCGAGGCGCATCGCCGGGTGCCGCAGCTGGTGGTGCTGGCCCACGCCTCGGCCTTCGTCACCCACGCCGGCATGGGCGGCTGCACCGAGGCGCTCTGGTTCGGGGTGCCCACGGTCGCGATCCCGCAGGCGGTCGACCAGTTCGCCAACGCGCAACAGTTGGCCGATGCCGGTCTCGGTCGGCTGCTGTCCGCCGAGGAGGTCACCGCCGAGACGCTGCGCGCGGCCGTCGACGCGGTCGCCGCAGACACGGCGCTGCGCGGCCGCCTGACCGAGGCCCAGTCCGAGGTACGGGCCAACGGCGGCACCGCCAAGGCGGCGGACGCGGTCGAGGACTACCTCACCGAACGCTGACCCGACCCGCCCTGCACCATGTCGGCCCGCTGTCGAGAACCCCTCGGCAGCGGGCCGGCGTGCTGCCGATGATGCGGTCCCGGCCTGCTGGCGGCGGTCCCCGTCCCGGCGGGATACCGACTGGCGGCGGTCCCCGTCCCGGCGGGATGCCGATGATCAAGGCCGTGAGGTGCCGGAGTACGGTGAGGCGAGGGCGCGTCACGGACCCCGGAGACCGCCCCTGAGCAGGTACGGAGCGAACGAGAGCGGGGGCCGATGGCTGAGGTGGTGTTGCGGCCGATGACGGCCGCGGACGCCGACCGGGTGCTGGCGATCTATCAGGCCGGGCTGGACGGTGGGCAGGCCAGCTTCGAGACCGTCGCCCCCACCTGGGCGGCCTTCGACGCCGGGCGGTTGCCGGCGCACCGCCTGGTGGCGGTCGACGACGCCGGAACGCTGCTCGGTTGGGTCGCCGTGTCGCCCACCTCGACCCGGCCGGTGTACGCCGGTGTGGTGGAACACTCCGTCTACGTCGACCCGGCGGCACAGGGCCGGGGAGTGGCCCGCCTGCTGCTCGACGGCCTGATCGCCTCGACCGAGGCGGCGGGCATCTGGACCATCCAGTCCGCGGTATTCCCGGAGAACACCGCCAGCCTGACGTTGCACAGTCGGGCGGGATTCCGGGTGGTCGGCGTCCGCGAGCGGGTGGCCCGCCACCACGGCCGCTGGCGCGACGTCACGCTGCTGGAACGGCGCAGCCCGGTCGTCGACTGACCCGCGGTGATCGACTCCGTTTCGGCGTGATGGCGGCTTCGGGCGCACCCGGTCACCGCCATCGCGCCGAAACGCAGTGCCTCACCCGACGGACGTCAGGCCCGTGCGTCGTCGGGCCGCCAGGCCCAGGGCCACGTCGACGGCCAGGAAGCCGAGCAACGTCACACCGAACCACGGCAGGGCCCAGCCCAGCGCGGCGACCAGCGGCACGCCCGGCAGCAGCGCCCACCAGGGCAGTCCGCGCAGGGCACCCCGGGCAGGCGGGGCGCCGACAAGGGCCCGCCGGTCGACCCGGGTGGGGCGGCGCTGCCACCACATGCGGTAGCCCCAGACGATGACGCAGAGCAGACCGATCGCGAGGGCGGCCAGCAGGATCTGGTTGACCAGGCCGAACAGCACACCCATGTGCGCCTGGATGCCGAGCGCGCTGAGCTTGGCCAGCAGTGGCCAGTCGGCGTAGTCGCTGCGCGCGGTCACCGTACCGGCGTCGGGGTCCACTGCCACCCGGTCCCAGCCGACCGGCCAGGTGTTGTCGGTCTGGGCGACCACCCAGGCCTCGCCGGCCTCACCCGGGCTGATCTCGACCGGCCCGTCCAGCCCGGCGTCCCGGGCCACCGCGAGCACCCGGTCGAAGGTCGCCGGTTCGGCCGTCGGCGACGGTGCGCCGCCGTGGTGGTGTTCCCCGCCACCGTCAACGGGAGCGGCGGTGAGACTCGTGGACAGGGTCGGGCGGGCGGCGTCGAGCGCGGTCAGGCCGGCGGAGAAGTTGCCGCCGGCGAACCGGGACCAGGTCAGCCCGGTCGCCGAGAGGACGAGCAGGCCCACGGCGAGCCAGACGCCGAGAGTGGCGTGCCAGCCCCGGGTCCGGCGTACTCCGCGCCCGGTCGACAGGTCCGGCACCAGCAGGTGCCGTACCCGTCCCCGCCCGGTGGCGCGGCGACGCCACCACAGGATGATGCCGCCGAGCGCCAGCACCCACAGCCAACTCGCGGCGATCTCCGAGTAGTGCCGGCCGACGGCACCGAGGTGCAGGTTGCGGTGCAGGTCGTCCAGCCAGGTGGTGACCGGGGTGGAGCCGAACCAGGTGGTCAACTGCCCGGCCACCGTGCCGGTGTACGGGTCGACGTAGACGGTGTGCTGCTTGTCGCCCAACTCCGGCAAGGCGAACACCACAGCTGTCGTACGGTCTGCGGTGCCGGGTGACACGGCCACGAGGCTGCCGTCCGGGTGGGCCGCCCGCGCGGCGGTGATCTGCTCGGCCAGTGGTCGTGGCTGCTCGCCGCTGGTGGTCACGATCAGCTGGTCACCATGCAGCGCCCGGTCCAGTTGCGGCGTGACGGTGTACGCCAGGCCGGTCAACGCGGCGACCACCAGGAACGGGGCGACCAGGACGCCGGCGTAGAAGTGCAGCCGCACCAGCAGCGCCGCCAGCGGGGACGACCGCCGTTGCGGCCGACCCGACGGTGGCTCGACAGTGGACGGCTCGGGAGCGGAATCCGGCGGGCCGGAGACGTCGGTCAGAGACATGCACTTTTCCGATCGGAGTAGGAGCCTTCTGTAGCCTGGCCCGTGCCCTTCGGGTCAGTGATGCTGCGTCTCGCCCGGACGCCCGTCGCTACGGGTACCTAGTCGGACAGCAGACGACTCCGGTTCCCGCCATCTGCGGGTGCTGTTAAGAAGGGCACCTTCCTCTACCCGAGGCGTTAATAAGGTGCCCTTCCTTCAGACGGTCGGCAGGCCGACGTAGTTTTCGGCGAGGCTTGTGGCGTACGCGGGGGAGGTGGTCAGGTAGCGCAGCGCCGACGACTGGAGTTTCGCCTCGTACGGGTCGTCGGCGTTGAGGCGGTGCAGCATCGACGTCATCCACCAGGAGAACTGCTGCGCCCGCCAGACCCGACGCAGGGCGGTACGCGAGTAGTCGTCGAGCAGGTCGGTGCGACCGTCGGCGTACCAGGCGGCGAAGGCGTCACCGAGCAGCGCCACGTCGGCCAGGGCCAGATTCATGCCCTTCGCGCCGGTGGGCGGCACGATGTGCACGGCGTCGCCGGCCAGGTACAGCCGCTGCCACTGCATCGGCTCGACCACGAAGCTGCGCAGCGGGGTGATCGCCTTCTCCAGCACCGGCCCCTCGTTGAGGCTCCAGCCCGGCACGGTCTCCAACCGGGTCCGCAGCTCGGCCCAGATCCGCTCGTCGGGCCAGTCGGCGATGTCCTCGTCCGCCGGGACCTGCAGGTAGAGCCGGGAGATCTCCGGCGAGCGCATGCTGTAGAGGGCGAAACCCCGTTCGTGGTGGGCGTAGATGAGTTCGTCGACCGCCGGCGCGGCGGCGGCCAGGACGCCCAGCCAGGCGAACGGGTAGGTGCGTTCGTAGGTGTGCAGCACCCCGTCGGGGACGGCCGAGCGGCTCACCCCGTGGAAGCCGTCGCAGCCGACCACGAAGTCGCAGTGCAGTTCCTCGTCGCGCCCCTCGTACCGGTAGTGCACCACCGGCGACGGCGACTCCAGCCCGGACAACCGGGTCGCCTCGGCGGAGAACAGGATCGTGCCACCGGCGGCCAGCCGCGCGGCGATCAGGTCCTTGACCACCTCCTGCTGCCCGTACACGGTGATCGCCCGGCCGGTCAGCTCGGTCATCGCCACCCGGTGCGACTCGCCGTCGAAGCGCAGCTCGATGCCCTCGTGGCGCAGGCCCTCCCGGTCCAGCCGGTCGCCCAGGCCGGTGGCGCGCAGCAGGTCGACCGAGCCCTGTTCGAGCACGCCGGCACGCACCCGGTGTTCCACGTAGTCGCGGCTGCGGCTCTCCAGCACCACCGAGGAGATGCCCTGCCGGTGCAGCAGGTGCGACAGCATGAGACCGGCCGGTCCCGCTCCGACGATGCCGACCTGGGTACGCATCCGTGCCTCCTTGATCGTCGGCGACCTCGTCGCCGTCTCCCACCGCCCTCAGCCTGCCCGCTGCCGACCCGGGCCGCCGCTGTCGGTTTCCATCCAGTGGAAGGCCAACCTGCGCCGGTCAGGCGGTGGCGCGCTGTGTCGCGGGCGGCTCGTCGGCCAGCCGGGCCGCCACCTGGTCGGCCGCCGCCCGCAGCGCCGGGACCAGCCGCTGCGGTGCGGCGCCCAGGCTGTGCCCGACGACGCCGATCGCGGCCAGCGCCGCGCCGTCGGGCCCCGGCACCACGACCGCGACCGAGCAGGAACCGAGGGTCATCTCCTCGTGGGTCCGCGCCCAGCCGCGCTCGCGGATCGCCGCCAGCTCGCGAGCCAGTCGACCCGGCTCCGTGATGGTGTACGGGGTGCAGCGGCGCAACGGTCCTCGCAGGTGCGCGGCGACCACCTCCGGTGGGGCGTACGCCAGCAGCGCCTTGCCGACCCCGGTGGCGTGCAGCGGCAGGCGGCCCCCGGCGCGGGAGATGGTCGGCACCGCGCGGTGCCCGGTGACCTTCTCCACGTAGAGCGCCTCGTCGCCGTCGCGGACCGCCAGGTGCACGTTCTCCCGGACCGTGGTGTACAGCTCCTGCAGGTAGGGCAGCGCCACCTCGCGCAGTTGGCCGTGCAGCGGCGAGAGCAGCCCGATCTCCCACAGCCGCACCCCGATGCGGTAGGTGCCGTCGACGCCGCGCGCCAACGCCCGGCCGGTCACCAGTTCGGCGACCAGCCGGTGCGTGGTGGCCAACGGCAGGCCGCTGCGCCGGGCGATGTCGCTGAGCGTCAACGCCGGATGGGCCGCGTCGAACGCGCCGAGCACGGCCAGCACCCGCGAGGTCACCGACGCGCCGGGGGAGCGGCTGCCGCCCGCCACTGTTGCCCCCGACTCAGAACGGGTAACGGGTGATGTCACCCTGCACGGTCAACCACTGCGTCTCGGTGAACGCCTCCACATTGGCCGCCGCGCCGCCGAAGCGGGAGCCGGTGCCGGAGGCGCGGACCCCGCCGAACGGGGCCACCGCCTCGTCGCTGACCGTCTGGTCGTTGATGTGCACGATGCCGCTGGGGATCCGGTCGGCCAGGGCCAGCGCCTTCGGCACGTCCCGGCTGAGGATGCCGAGCGACAAGCCGTACTCGGTGTCGGCGGCCAGGGCGGCGGCCTCGTCCAGGTCGGTGAAGCTGAGCACCGGCGCGACCGGCCCGAAGACCTCCTGCGCGTACGCCGGGGTGGCCGGGGTGACGTCGGCGAGCACGGTCGGCCGGTAGAACAGCCCGTCGTAGCGGCCACCGGCGGCCAACCGGGCGCCCGCGTCGACGCTCGCGGTGACAAGTGAGTGGATCTTGTCGCGTTGGGTCTCGTCGATGATCGGTCCGAGCGCCACCTGTTCCTTGGTCGGGTCGCCGACGGGCAGGTGGTCGGCCTTCTCGGCGAGGGCCTCGACGTAACGCTCGACCAGGCTGGCGTGCACCAGGTGCCGGCCGGTGGTCATGCAGATCTGCCCCTGGTGCAGGAACGAACCCCAGGCGCCGGCCGAGACGGCAAGGTCCAGATCGGCGTCGTCGAGCACCACCAGGGCGGAGTTGCCGCCGAGTTCCAGGTGGGCCCGCTTGAGGTGCCGGGCGGCGGCCTCGCCGACCTTGCGGCCCGCGGCGGTCGACCCGGTGAAGCTGATCACCCGTACGTGTGGATCGGCGACCAGCGCCGCCCCGGTGTCCGCCCCGCCGGGCAGCACGTGCAGCAGCCCGTCGGGCAGCCCGGCCTCGGCGAAGACGGCGGCCAGCGTCAAACCGCCCGACACCGCCGTACGCAGGTCGGGTTTGAGCACCACCGCGTTGCCCAGCGCCAGGGCCGGCGCGACCGAGCGGATGGCCAGGATCAGCGGGAAGTTGAACGGCGCGATCACCCCGACCACGCCGACGGGCAGGCGTCGGGCCAGGCTCAGACGTGGCTGCGCGCTCGGGATGATCTCGCCCAGCGGATGCGAGGCCAGGGCTGCCGCCTCGTAGCACTCCTGCGCGGCGGTGCTGGTCTCGACGCCGGCCTTCGGCGGGATCGACCCCGCCTCGCGGACGATCCAGTCGCCGACCTCGGCGGCGTGCTGCTCCCACAGCGCACCGGCCCGGCGCAGCACCGCGGCCCGTTCCTGGTAGCTGGTGGCGGCCCAGGCGCGCTGCGCCTGCGCGGCCCGCGCGGCGGCCCGGGCGACGTCGGTGGCGTCGGCAACGCCGACCCGACCGATCTCCTCGCCGGTGGCCGGGGAACGGACCGCGGCGGTGCCGCCGGCCGCCTCCACCCAGCCGTCGCTGTAGAGCGTGCCGTGCCAGGCGCCGGTGTCGAGCAGGGACATGGTGATCCTCCTTGCGGGGTGGGGGTGTGGTCCGGAGGAGCGCTCCACAGGCTGTTCGGAAACCGAACGATCGTTCTCGTTCAGAACATGGCACGGCCCGTCAGGCTAGTCAACGCATGCTGTGGACATTCCGCGCACCGGAATCCGACGCGTTGACGGACGTCGGCCCGGGCCACTACGTTCGAGATGTGTACGCGAGTCCGCATGCCGAACACCGGCGGCGGCCCTGGACCCGGGAGGGCGGAAGCTGATGGCGAAGCTCGTCTCGCTGGCCGACGGCGTCGCGGAGCTGGTCCGCGACGGGGACACGGTGGCGTTGGAAGGCTTCACCCACCTCATCCCGTTCGCTGCCGGCCACGAGATCATCCGACAACGACGGCGCGATCTGACCCTGGTCCGGATGACCCCCGACGTCATCTACGACCAGCTCATCGGTGCCGGCTGTGCCCGTCGGCTGGTCTTCTCCTGGGGCGGCAACCCGGGCGTCGGCTCCCTGCACCGGTTCCGCGACGCCGTGCAGAACTCCTGGCCGGTGCCGCTGGAACTGGAGGAACACAGCCACGCCGGGATGGCCAACCGGTATGTCGCCGGCGCCAGCGGCCTGCCCTTCGCCGTGCTGCGCGGCTACACCGGCACCGACCTGCCCCGGCACACCGCAAACATCCGCCCGATCGAATGCCCCTTCACCGGGGAGACGTTGACCGCCGTCGCCGCCCTGCGACCCGACGTGACAGTGGTGCACGCCCAACGTGCCGACCGCGCCGGCAACGTGCAGATGTGGGGCATCACCGGGGTGCAGAAGGAGGCGGTGCTGGCCGCCCGGCGGTCGCTGGTCACCGTCGAGGAGATCGTCGACGACCTCGATCCGGTACCCGGGCAGGTGATCCTGCCGGGCTGGGCAGTCACCGCCGTGGCGCACGTCCCCGGCGGCGCGCACCCGTCGTACACCCAGGGTTACTCGGTGCGGGACAACGACTTCTACCGGGCCTGGGACGCGATCAGCCGGGAACGCGCCAGCTTCGAGGAGTGGATCGCCCGGCACGTGCGCGATGTGGAGGTGCCGGCGTGAGCGCCGACTACAGTTCCGACGAGATGATGACCGTGGCCGCCGCCCGACAGTTGCGCAACGGCACCGCCTGCTTCGTCGGCATCGGGCTACCCAGCACCGCCGCCAACCTGGCCCGGGTCACCCACGCCCCGAACCTGGTGCTCATCTACGAGTCGGGCTGCCTCGGCGCCAAACCCGACCGGCTGCCACTGTCCATCGGCGACGGTGTGCTCGCCGACACCGCCGACGCGGTGGTCTCCGTGCCCGAGGTCTTCAACTACTGGCTGCAACCCGGCCGCATCGACGTCGGGTTCCTCGGTGCCGCCCAACTCGACAGGTACGGCAACATCAACACCACGGTCATCGGCGGCGACTACACCGACCCGAAGGTCCGCCTGCCCGGCGCCGGTGGCGCTCCGGAGATCGCCGCCTCCTGCGGCGAGGTGGTCGTCATCGTCCGGCAGAGCCTGCGTACGTTCATCGACCGGGTCGACTTCGTCACCTCGGTCGGGTACGGCGCCGGTCCGGGCGACCGGGCCCGGCTCGGACTGCGCGGCGGCGGCCCGAAGACCGTCATCACCGATCTGGGTGTGCTCACCGCCGACCCGGTGACCTGCGAACTCACCCTCACCCGGCTGCATCCCGGCGTCACCGTCGACCAGGTCCGTGCCGCCACCGGCTGGCCGCTGGCCGTCGCCGACGAGGTGAGCACCGGCGAGCCACCCAGCACCGACGAACTCACCGTGCTGCGCGCCCTGGAAGCCACCAAGAAGGCCGGGGTGTGATGAAGCGTCGTCCGGCAAGCCCGAAGGGGACCTGATGAGCGAGACCACCCGGAAGCTGCTGCTGCCCGGCTACCGGCGCGACGACGTCGAGGCCCACCCGCCGCTGCTCAGCCCCGGCTACAAGTCCACAGTCATCCGCGCGCCGCAGCAGCCGCTGACCTATCTGCCGCAGCGGCTCACCGAGATCACCGGCCCGCTGCTCGGCGAGGGACGCCTCGGCGAACTCGACCACGACCTGACCCGGCAGCACGACGGCGAGCCCCAGGGGCAGCGGATCATCGTGCACGGTCGGGTCCTCGACGGCGACGGCCAGGCCGTGCCGCACAGCCTGGTGGAGATCTGGCAGGCCAACGCCGCCGGCCGGTACCGGCACGCCATCGACAACTGGCCCGCCCCGCTGGACCCCCACTTCACAGGCGTGGGGCGTACCCTCACCGACGACCAGGGGCGCTACGAGTTCGTCACCGTGCAGCCCGGTGCCTACCCGTGGCGTAACCACGACAACGCCTGGCGGCCCGCACACATCCACTTCTCGCTGTTCGGCCGGGCCTTCACCCAGCGCCTGGTGACCCAGATGTACTTCCCCGGCGACCCGCTGTTCTCCCAGGACCCGATCTTCAACTCGGTCCGCGACCCGCAGGCCCGCGAGCGGATGGTGGCCCGCTACGACCATGCCGCCACCCGGCCGGAGTGGGCGCTGGCCTACCGGTTCGACATCGTGCTGCGGGGCCGGGCGGCCACCCCCTTCGAGGACGAGGACGACGATGAGTGAGCGCCTGGGCGTCACGCCCGCCCAGACCGTCGGGCCGTACCTGCACATCGGTCTGAGCTGGCCGGACGGCCCGTACGTGGTGCCCGAGGGCACCCCGGGGGCGTTCTGGATCCGGGGCCGGATCGTCGACGGCACCGGCGCACCGGTCGGCGACGCGATGGTGGAGAGCTGGCAGGCCGACCCGGACGGGCACTTCGACCACCCCGACGACCCGCGCGGCGCCCGCGCGGCCACCGTGCCCGGCTTCCGGGGCTTCGGCCGCACCGACACCGACGCCGAGGGCTGGTACGCGCTGCACACCGTCCGACCCGGACCGCTGCCCACCCCCGACGGCGAGACCGAGGCGCCGCACCTGAACCTGTCGGTGTTCGGCCGGGGACTGCTGCACCGCCTGGTCACCCGGATCTACTTCCCCGACGAGCCGGCCAACGCCGCCGACCCGGTGTTGCGTACCGTCGACCCCGGCCGCCGCGACACGCTCGTGGCCCGTCCGGCCGCGGACGGCTACCAGTTCGACATCCGCCTGCAGGGAGAGCATGAAACCGTCTTCTTCGCCGTCTGAGTCGCTGCTGCGCGGCCTGTCCGGCGCGGTCGACGTCGACGCCGAACTCGACGACAGCCACCTGTTGCAGGCGCTGCTGGACGCCGAGGCGGCGCTCGCCCGCGCCGGTGCCGACGCCGGTCTGCTGCCCGGGCCGGTCGCCGACGAGATCGCCCGGCACTGCCACGCCGACCGGTACGACCCGGCGGCGCTCGGCACGGCCGCCGACGCCGCCGGCAATCCCGTCGTCCCGCTGGTACGCGAACTGACCGCCGCCGTCGCTCCACCCGCCCGCGCCTGGGTGCACCACGGCGCGACCAGCCAGGACATCCTCGACAGCGCCCTGGCCCTGGTGGTCACCCGGGCCGCCGGGCCGCTGCTGCGTCACCTCGACGCCGCCACCGATGCCGCTGCCGGGCTCACCCGCGCCCACCGCGACACCGTGATGGTGGCCCGCACCCTCGGTCAGCAGGCCGCCCCCACCACCTTCGGGCTCAAGGCGGCCGGCTGGCTGCTCGGCCTGCACGACGCCCGGACCCGGCTGGCGCAGGCGCGGGCCGCGCTGCCCGCACAGCTCGGCGGGGCGGTGGGCACCCTCGCCGGGTACGGGCCGAGCGGTCTGGTCGTGGCGGACCGGTTCGCCGCCCACCTGGGCCTGGCGGCCGGCCCGCTGCCCTGGCACACCCGCCGCCAGCCGGTGCTCGACCTGGCCGCCGCGCTCGGCGGGCTGCTCGCCGCCGCCGGCAAGGTCGCCCTCGACGTGGGACTGCTCGCCCAGACCGAGGTCGGCGAGGTGGCCGAGGGCGGTCCGGGGCGCGGTGGCTCGTCGGCCATGCCGCACAAACGCAACCCGGTCGACTCGGTGCTGGTCACCGCCGCCGCCCGACGCGGTCCCGGCCTCGTCGGCACCCTGTTCGCCGCCGCCGGGCAGGAACACGAACGGGCCACCGGCGGCTGGCACGCCGAATGGGAACCCCTGCTCGACCTGCTGCACCTCGCCGGCGGGGCGGCCGCCCGTACCGCCCGGATGCTCGGCAACCTGCGGGTACACCCGCAGCGGATGCGTGCCAACCTCGACGCCACCGGCGGCCTGCTGCTCGCCGAGGCCGTCGCCACCCGGCTGGCACCGGCGCTGGGCCGGGCCGCCGCACACGACCTGGTCGCCCGGGCCGCCACCGCCGCCTCCTTCCGGGACGCCCTGCTCGCCGACCCGGACGTACGGGCTCACCTGTCGGTGGCCGACGTCGACGCGGCACTGGACCCGGCCGGCTGGCTCGGCAGCGCGGCCACGCTTGTCGACCGCGCCCTGGAGACCTACGAGCGGGGGACCGGATGACACTGCACGCCACCGTCGACGGGCCGCCGGATGCGCCGGTGCTGCTGCTGGGCAGTTCCCTGGGCACCACCGGAGCCATGTGGCAACCGCAGGTGGCCGCCCTCGCGGACCGGTTCCGGGTGGTCCGCTACGACCACCTCGGTCACGGCGGCTCACCGGTACCGCCCGGGCCGTACACCATCGACCTGCTCGGCCGGGAGGTGCTGGGGCTGCTCGACCACCTGGGGGTGGGGTCCGCGCACTACGCCGGGCTCTCCCTCGGCGGCATGGTCGGCATGTGGCTGGCCGCGCACGCCCCCGAGCGGATCGACCGGCTCGCCCTGCTCTGCACCTCGGCCTGCCTGGGCCCGGCCGAGGTGTGGCGGGCCCGGGCGGCCGGTGTCCGCGCCGGACAGCTGGGCAGCATCGCCGACACCGTGGTGTCCCGCTGGTTCACCCCGGGCTTCGCCGCCGCCCGACCCGACACGGTCGCCGGCTACCGGGACATGCTGACCGCCACCCCGCCGGCCGGCTACGCCGCCTGCTGCGAGGCGATCGCCGCCATGGACCTGCGCGCCGACCTGGCGGCCGTGCGCGCACCGACCCTGGTGATCGGCGCGGCCGACGATCCGGCCACCCCACCCGAGCACGCCGCCGACATCGCCGAACGGATCCCGGCCGCGCGGCTGGCCGTCGTCGACGACGCCGCGCACCTGGCAAACGTCGAACAGCCCGCCGCCGTGGCCCGGCTGCTGCGCGCCCACTTCGAGCCGGAGGGCGGGACGAACCCGTGAACGACAAGCAGCGACACGACGCCGGCATGGCCGTACGTCGGCAGGTGCTCGGCGATGCGCACGTCGACCGGGCCGTGGCCAACACCGACGAGTTCACCGCCGACTTCCAGGACCTGATCACCCGCTACGCCTGGGGCGAGATCTGGACCCGCGACGGCCTGGACCGGCGCACCCGCAGCTGCATCACCCTCGCCGTGTTGGCCACCCTGCACCACGACGAGGAACTGGCGATGCACGTACGCGCCGCGCTGCGCAACGGACTGACCCCGCAGGAGGTCCGCGAGGTGCTGCTCCAGGTCGCCGTCTACGCTGGCGTACCGGCCGCGAACCGGGCGTTCAAGGTGGCTCAGGAAACCCTGCGGCAGGAGGACCGGTGACCGACGCGGCGCGATCGGGGGAGTTCGTCCAGTCCCTGGAACGGGGCCTGGCCGTGATCCGCGCGTTCGACGCCGAACACCCGCAACTCACGCTCAGCGAGGTGGCCCGCGCCACCGGGCTGACCCGGGCCGCCGCCCGCCGGTTCCTGCTCACCCTCGTCGAGCTGGGCTACGTGCACACCGACGGACGACTGTTCGCCCTGCGACCGCGCATCCTCGACCTCGGCTACGCCTACCTGTCCAGCCTGAGCCTGCCGGAGGTCGCCCAGCCGCACATGGAGGCGCTTGTCGCGCAGGTGCACGAGTCCTGCTCGGTGTCCGTCCTCGACGGCGACGAGGTGGTCTACGTGGCCCGGGTACCCACCAAACGGATCATGACGGTCGGGATCAGCGTCGGCACCCGGTTCCCCGCGTACGCCACCTCGATGGGGCGCGTGCTGCTGGCCGCCCAGCCGACCGACTGGCTGGACGACTACCTCGCCACCGCGCAGCTGCGACAGCTGACCCGGCGGACCATCACCGACCCGGCGAAGCTGCGTACCACCCTGAACCGGATCGCCGGGCAGGGCTACGCCATCGTCGACCAGGAGTTGGAGGAGGGGCTGCGGTCGCTGGCCGCCCCGATCCACGGCGACGACGGCGCGGTGGTCGCCGCGGTCAACGTCTCCGCCCACGCCAGTCGCGGCACCTTCGATGCGATCCGTCGGGAACTGCTGCCACCGTTGCTGGCCACCGCCCGCCGGATCGAGGAGGACCTGGCCGCCGGCTCCCGCCGGTGACCGGCTGCGCCGTCGGCTCCCGGCGGTAGCAGACAGCGCGGCCGGCGTGCGCAGTTAGCTGGCGAATCGACCCGGAGAGGCCGTTCGGCGTACCACCATGTGGTGGGCGACGAACGGGGGGCGACGTGCAGGAACTGCTGCTGATCATCGTTCTCGGGATCACCGTGCTGATCGGCACGACGATCGGCGGTCGGTACCGGGTTGCCCCGCCGGTGCTGCTGATCTGTTTCGGTGCGCTGCTGGGACTGCTGCCGCCGTTCTCCCACGTGATGCTCGCGCCAGAGGTGGTGCTGCTGCTGTTCCTGCCGGCCATCCTCTACCGCGAGAGCCTGACCACCAGCCTGCGTGAGATCCGGGCGAACATCGTGGTGATCACCATGCTGGCGGTGGTGCTGGTGGGCCTCACGATGGTGGCGGTCTCCCTGGTCGTGCAGCGCTTCGGCATCGACCCGGCGGTGGCCTGGGTGCTCGGCGCGGTCCTCGCCCCGACCGACGCGGCGGCGGTCGCCGGGCTGGCCAAGAAGATGCCCCGCCGGCTGCTCACCACCCTGCACACCGAGAGCCTGATCAACGACGGTACGGCTCTGGTGCTGTTCGCCGTGGCACTCGGCCTGCTCGGCGGCGGGGCCGCACCGAACGCCTTCGAACTGGTCGAGCGGATCGGCCTGTCCTTCCTCGGCGGCATCGCGGCCGGGCTGCTGGTCGGCATCGTGGTGATCAAAATTCGCAAGCGCCTGGACGATCCGCTGCGGGAGGGTGCGGTAAGCGTCCTCACCCCGTTCGCCGCGTTCTTCCTCGCCGAGGCCGTCCACGAGAGCGGGGTGCTCGCGGTGGTGGTCGCCGGGCTGATCCTCGCTTACGCCAGCCCTCGGGTGATCCGGGCCCGCTCCCGGGTGCTTGCCCTGTCGTTCTGGGACCTGACCACCTTCCTCATCAACGGCGGGCTCTTCGTGCTGGTCGGGCTCCAGATCCCCCGGGCGGTCCGCGGCGTCACCAGCCTGGCGTTGACCCGCGCGCTGCTCATCGCGGTGGTGGTGGCCGTGGTGCTGGTGGCGGTACGGATGCTCTGGGTGAACCTGATGGCCGTCATCCTGCGCCTGGCGGACGTGCGCAAGGCCCACCTCGACCGGCGGGTCAACTGGCGGGTCCGTATGGTGGCCGGCTGGGCTGGTTTCCGCGGTGCGGTCTCCCTGGCGGCGGCCCTCGCGGTCCCGATGAGCATCGACGGCCAGCCGGTGCCGGAGCGCGACCTGATCATCTTCTGTGTCGCCGCGGTGATCCTGTTGACCATGCTCGTGCAGGGCACCACCCTGCCGCTGGTGATGAAATGGGCCCGGCTGACCGGGGACCCGGACCGCACCGACGAGAAACGGCAGGCGCAGAGCCACGCCATCCGGCAGACCCTGCACGCCCTGCCGGACCTCGCCGACCGGGTCGGTGCCGACCCGGACACCGTGCGCCGGATCCAGGACGAGTACGAGAGCCATCTCGACGTACTCCAGTCCGACCCGCAGGACGAGACGACGGCCGCGCGGGAGGTCGAACGCCAGCTGCGCCTGGCGGCCCTCGACCACAAGCGGCGCGAGATCACCCGGCTACGGGACCGCCGGCAGATCGACGACGCCGTCCAGCGCGAGCTGGAGGCGCGACTCGACGTCGAGGAGATCCGCCTGCTCGGGCCCAGGACCCCCGAGTGAGGTAGCGCCCGGTCAGCTCGCGGCGGCGATTCCGCCGGATCGGCTCGGATCCCGCCCGTCAGCTCGCGGTGGCGATTTCGCCGGGCAGCGCCAGCGCGACCGTCAGGTCGAGCAGGCTGCGCGGGTCGGTGAGCCGTTCGCCGTAGAGCTGGCGCAGCTGCCCCATCCGGTAGCGCACCGTCTGCGGGTGCACGAACAGGTCGGCGGCGATGTCGTCGCGTCGACCCTGGTGCAGCAGCCAGGAACGCAGCGTCTCGGCGAGCCGTTCCGCGGTGGCCGAGGGCAGGTCGGCGAGCGGTTGCAGGACCCGGGCGCGCAGGTCGGTCAGCGCCTCCATGTCGGCGCTGAGCAGCAGCTCGGCCAGATGCCGGTCGGTGTCCAGCGGCTCACCGTCGGTGGGGTGGGCGATGCCCAGCCCGACGATGCGGACCACCCGCCGGTAGGACGAGCTGACGTGCGCCCACGGGCGGGCCGGGCCGAGCACCGCCCGGCGGCCGTGCAGCACCCGGGCGAGCTGGCGACGCCGGTCGCCGTGCATGTCCGGCACCAGCAGCACGGCCGTCTCCTCGCCGGGCTCACCGGCGGGTAGCTCCTCGCTGCTCTCCAGGGTGTGCTCGTCGAGCAGCGCGAGCGCGCCGCGCAGCTTGGCCTGCGGCAGCAGGGCGACGGTGAGCGTCTCCGGGACCTGCCAGCCGGCCCGCTCGGCGCTGCGCATCAGCACCTCCTCCGGCTCGCCGGCGAGCAACTGCTGGGTGAGCCGTTCCAGGTTGCGTCGCTGGGCCCGGCCGGCGCTGGCCAGCTCGTCGGCATGCCCGGCCACGCTGGCGGCGGACAGCTCGTCGATGTAGGCGAACATCAGCTCGGCGAACTCCGCAACGGTGGCCGCGGGCAGCCCGAGCGCCACGCTTGCCGCGGCCATCTCCCGCCAGGAGACCCGGGCGCCGATCCGGTAGGCGGCCAGCAGCGCGTCCACACTGCGACCGGAGCGGGCCTCACCGCTGCCCAGCGCGTACGCCGCCTCCAGCGCGGGCACCAGCGGGGTGCTGGCCGCGCTGGTCTGCGGGCGTTCCAACAGTTGCAGGAACGTGCCCAACGCGATCTGCACCGCGTTTTCGATCTTGTCCCGCATCTGCCCGGTCAGGGTGCCGGAGTAGCTGGGCACCTCGGCCGTGATCGCGCTGACCGTCTGCGCGGCGACCAGCGGTAGCCGGTCGCGTAGCTCGCGGGCCACCCGCTGTTCCAGTTCGAGGCGGGATGCCCGATGAGTGGTGCCGGAAATGTCCGCCACGTTGTTCTCCCCGCACAAAAGGGATGGATCGCTTTACCTTCGCTGGCCAAGATTTTATGCCAGCGGGCCGCGACGATCGTTATATGACCGCCACCGTTCCGCCACCGGGCGCGAAAGGGTCCCTCCGGCGCCGCCTGTGGCGGCTCGCCGAGACGGTGACCACGCCGGTACTGCCCGCGGACTACCTCGACATGGTCGCGCCGCTGCGGGCCGGCGCCGACCTGCGCGGCCGCATCCTCGCCGTACGCCCGGAGACCCCGGACGCGGCGACCGTGGTCATCCAGCCCGGCCGCAGCTGGCGTGGCCACGTGCCCGGACAGTACATCCGACTCGGTGTCGACGTCGACGGCGTACGCCTGTGGCGGGCCTACTCGGTGACGTCCGCGCCGGGTGGACGGACCGACCCGATCACGGTGACGGTCAAGGCGATCCCCGACGGGGTGGTCAGCAACTACCTGGTGCGCCGGGTGCGCCCCGGCACCATCGTGCAGCTCGACCAGGCGATCGGTGACTTCGTCCTGCCCCAGTCGGCACCGTCGCGGGTGTTGTTCCTCACCGCCGGCAGCGGCATCACCCCGGTCGCCGGGATGCTGCGCAGCGGCGCCCTGGCCGGCAGCGACGTGGTGCTGATCCATTCCGCGCCGACCTCGGCCGACGTGGTGTTCGGCGCGGAACTGCGTGACCTGGCCGCGCGCGGTGTCATCCGGCTGGTGGAGCGGCACACCGCCGTCGACGGCCTGCTGGACGTGGCCGAGCTCGACACCCTGGTGCCCGACCACTGCGAACGCGAGACCTGGGCGTGTGGCCCGATCGGTCTGCTGGACGCCGTCGAGCAGCATTGGGCCGCGCGGGGCGCCACCGACCGGCTGCACACCGAACGGTTCCGGCCGACGATCATCACCGCCGGTGACGGCGGCACGGTCACCTTCACCCGCTCGTCGGTCACCATCGAGGCCGACGGCGGCACCCCTCTTCTCGACGCCGGAGAAAACGCCGGAGTGTTGATGCCCTCGGGCTGCCGGATGGGTATCTGTTTCGGCTGTGTGCTGCCGATGCGTCAAGGCGCGGTCCGTGACCTGCGTAACGGGCAGCTCACCACCGCCCTGCCGGGCGACGGCGTACGCGTGCAGACCTGCGTGTCGGCCGCGGCCGGCGCCTGTGAACTCGAAATTTGATCGGAGAACGTCGACGTGACCGTCATCCAGAAGAAAGCCGTCAACCCGATCGCGCACCTCAGCGCCGAGGACATCGAGACCCTCGGCAAGGAACTCGACGCCATCCGGGAACGGGTGATCGCCGACCGGGGTGAGCGGGACGCCGCCTACATCCGCAAGGTCATCTCGACCCAGCGCAAGCTGGAGGTCGGCAGCCGGGTCGTGCTGCTGTTCTCGCTGTTCCCGCCGGCCTGGATCGTCGGCACCGCCGGGCTGTCGCTGGCGAAGATCCTCGAGAACATGGAGATCGGGCACAACATCCTGCACGGCCAGTGGGACTGGATGCGCGACCCGAAGATCCACTCGACGACCTGGGAGTGGGACCACGTCAGCCCCGCCGAGCAGTGGAAGCAGTCGCACAACGAACTGCACCACCGCTACACGAACGTCGTCGGCAAGGACAACGACCTCGGCTACGGCATCATGCGTGTCGACGAGGACCAGCCGTGGCACCCGGCCCACCTGGGTCAGCCGTTCTACAACTTCGTCAACGCCTGCTTCTTCGAGTACGGCATCGCCGCGTACGACCTGGAGCTGCGCGAGAAGCTCAAGGACGGCAGCCTCAAGAACGACCCGCAGTTCCGCGCCAACCTGAAGGCCACCGGCCGCAAGCTGCGCCGCCAGATCCTCAAGGACTACGTGCTCTTCCCGGTGCTGTCCGGTCCGTCGTTCTTCCACACCATGGCCGCCAACTTCACCGCCAACCTGATCCGCAACCTGTGGAGCCACGCCGTCATCATGTGCGGGCACTTCCCGGAGGGGGTGGAGACCTTCGAGAAGACGTCGATCGAGGGCGAGACCCGCGGTGAGTGGTACCTGCGGCAGATGCTCGGTTCGGCCAACATCAGCGGCAGCCGGCTGATGCACATCATGACCGGCAACCTGTCGTACCAGATCGAGCACCACCTCTTCCCCGACCTGCCGAGCAACCGCTACCAGGAGATCGCCCCCGAGGTGCGGGCCCTGTTCGACAAGTACGGCCTCAAGTACGTCACCGGCTCACTGCCGCGGCAGGTCTTCTCGGCCTGGAAGAAGATCTTCCGGCTCTCGCTGCCGAACCGTCGTCGGCCCGGCGTCGTCGAGGAGAACCCGACCCCGGCCCTCGTTCCCGCCGGCACCTGATCCGCGTACGGCCCGCGGTGGCGCGGCGCGCGGGCGGTCTGTACCGCCTGGGCGCCGTGGCCACCGCAGGGCCACGTCCCGGCTGACGCGGGGTGCCCGATCGGGTCGACCTGAGCTCAGCGGCGGTTCGGATAGTTGTGGGCCGACTGACGTCCCCGCACGAAGGCCAGGATGATCACCCCGGCGAGCGCGACCAGCCCGATGATCACCAGCCAGCGGACCGCTTCGAGGAGCAGGCCGAGCAGGACGATAATTCCTCCGACGACTCCGACGACCCAGAGCAGCGCGCGCATCTCCCACCTCCCGAACCCGCCGCCTGGTCGATCCGGACGGCCCGACCGGTCAGCTACCCCGAAACGCCCGGTTCATGCCGATTGACTGCCGCCGGTGCGGCTGCGGCGTCGTCGCGGGCGGTCGGCGAGACATCGACGCACCGCATATTCTGTGCGCCGATCAGCTCGCCGGAAGGGAAGCGATGCCGTCGCGGCAGGATCAGCTGCACTCGTATCAGTTCACCCTCCAGCGGGTGGTCGCCGCGCTGGTCATGCGCGAAACCGACCCCGCGCAGTCACCGTTTCGCCGGCTCGCCGGGGCGGGCCTGGCCAGCGTCCTGGTGGCGGTCGTCGGGCTGGGCGGCTTCGCCCTCTACGGCCTGTTCACCGGTGGTGCGGCGAAGTGGCGCGACACTGCGGCGGTGATCGTGGAGAAGGAGTCGGGGGCCCGGTTCGTCTACCGGGACAACCGGCTGCACCCGGTGCCCAACTACACCTCGGCGCTGCTGGTCATCGGCGCCGAACAGCCGAAGACCGTGCTCGTGTCGCGACGCGCCATCGACGGCGTACCCCGCGGGCTGCCCCTGGGCATCGCCGACGCACCCGACTCGTTGCCGGCGGCCAACCGGCTCTCCGCCGCGCCCTGGACGGTCTGCTCGACCGGCCCGCAGGCCGGCCGGCGCGATCCCCGGTCGGTGTTGCTGATCGGCACCGGCGACCCCGGCGGGCGGCCGCTGCGCGACGAGGCGTTGATCCTGCGTGACCCGGGCGGCCGGCTGCACCTGGTACGGCAACAGCGCCGGCACCTGATACGCGACGCCGACCGGGTGCTGGCCGCGCTGGCCACGACCCGCGCCCGGGCCGTCCCGGTCGCCGCGGCCGTGCTCAACACCGTGCCCGCCGGACTCGACCTCGCCCCACTGCACCTGCCCGACCTCGGCGAGCCCTCCGAGCGGGTGGTCGACGCCCGGATCGGCGACGTCCTGCTGGTCAGCAACTCCGGCGGCGGACGACAGTACGCGGTGGTGCTGCGCGACGGTCTCGCCGGCGTCACCGAGTTGCAGGCCGGTCTGCAACTCGCCCGGACCGGTCAGCGCGAACCGGAGCAGATCAGCCTCGGGCGGTTCGCCACCCTGCCGAAGCTGCCCGATCTCGCGCCCACCGGCCCCGACGCGCCACCGAGCGCGCCGCCCCGACTGGCCGCCCCCGGCTCACCGGTGCTCTGCGCCCTCGTCGGCGACGACCCGACCGGCGTCGACCTGCGCCTGGACGCGACCCTGCCCGACCTGTCCGCCGCCACGCCCACCGTCGCGGCGGCGGCCGGCCGGACGGTGGCCGACCACGTGCTGGTCGAGCCCGGCAGCGGCGCCCTGGTCGAGGCGACGGCGACCCCGGGCGCCACCGGCGGCGCGCTCTGCGTGGTCACCGACCTGGGCCGGCGCTACGTGCTCGCCGACGCCGAGGTTGCCACCATGCTCGGCTACGGGCAGACCCGTCCCGTCCGGCTGCCGGCGGGCCTGGTGAGCCTGGTCCCGGCCGGAGCGAGCCTGGACCCGCAAGCGGCCCGCCGGTCGATCACCTCCTAGTACTCCCACGTCACTCGGCTCCGGCGTCGGGCTCGAGCGTGGCGGGCATGCCGAAGGCGGCGACGTGGCGGGCACCGATGAAGGCGTTGCTCTCCACGATCTTCCCGTTCTCGATCCGGAGTACGTCGACGACCAACGCCTCGTAGTGCGGGCTGCCGGGCCGGCGGAGATAGTTGATCAGTGCCGGGCGCCCGTTGGCCGAGGTGGGGAACGTACGCCAGTCGAGCGGTCGGCCGAGGAACTCCGCGGCCGCGTCGATCCCGACGACCTGCGGCTCGGGCGGCGCCAGTCCTTCGGGGCCGACGGAGCGTGCTGCCGGAGGGTGTGGCAGGCCCGCTGGAGGAGGCTGTTGACGGCCGCTACGGCGGTGTCGAGCGCGGCGGCGATCTCCTGCGGCGTCCAGCCGTAGACGTCGCGCAGCACGAAGGCCGCCCGCTGCCGCGGCGGCAGGTACATCAGCGCTGCGATCACGGCCAGCTCGACGGTCTCCCGGGCGGCGAGACCGGTCTGCGGATCGTCGGCCAGCAGGGCGTCGGGATAGGGGCCGAGCTCGGTGGACCACTCCAGCGGATCACCGTACGGTAGCGTCCGGTTTCCGGCCGCCTTGCGGCTGTCGAGGAAGATGTTCGTGGCGATCCGGGAGAACCAGGTGCGCGCCGACGCCCGCCCCTCGAAGCGGTCGCGAGCCCGCCAGGCGTGCAGGAAGGTCTCCTGCACCAAGTCGTCCGCGTCGGTGACGTTGCCGGCGAGGCGGTAGCAGTGGACGTGCAGCTCACGCCGGTGCTCGTCGAAGGCGCGCTGCAGCCAGAGCGCCTGCTCATCAGGCGAGTCGGACATGTGGTTTCTCCGGGGCTGATTGGTCCGCACTACCGTACTGACGACCGTGGACCCATTTGTCATCGGTCACCGATGACGATCGCCGACTCGGTCGTCTGTACCTGTGACCGATCCCCACTGCACGAAGGAGACAGCCATGACGGCAACCCCCACCTCCAGCGCCGCCGCGCCCCCGATCGTCGACCGGGAGACCTGGCTGCGCGAGCGTGACGAACTGCTGGCCCGGGAGAAGGCCCACACCCGCGAAGGAGACGCGATCGCCGCCGCTCGTCGTCAGCTGCCGATGACCCTGATGCCGACGGTGACGGTGCGGGGACCTGGCGGGGACATCCCGCTGGTGGAGGTGTTCGAGGGCCGTCGGATGCTCATCGCCTACTTCCACATGTGGCACGACGGCAAGCCGTACGAGCAGCAGTGTGAGGGGTGCACCTTCTCGACCTGTCACATGCAGATGCTTGACTACCTGCACGCGCGGGACGTCACCTACGCCGTGTTCTGCCAGGGTTCCTACGACGAAAGTGCCCCGTTCGCGGAGTTCATGGGCTACCGGTTCCCCTGGTATTCGGCGAAAGACTCCGACCCGGCCCTGGTCGACGGTCGCGGCTTCGGGCTCATCGCGTGCTACCTGCGCGACGGCGACAAGGTCTACGAGACCTACTGGACCACCGGGCGGGGCGTGGAGGCGTTGACGACCACCTACCACGCCCTGGACCTCACGGTGTACGGCCGGCAGGAGAACTGGGAGAACTCGCCTGAAGGCTGGCCTCGGGTCACCGGGCACCCGTGGCGTCTCAACGGCCGCCCCACCGCGCAATGGTCACGCCCCGGCGTCACACCGCGATGACGTCCCGACGGTCGAGGTGATCATGCGCGGGTCGGCCGTCCTGGTCACCTCCTCGGCGCACGTCAACGCCAGTGCCGTGGCCTGGGCGGTGGCGGGCAGCAGTGGTGGGCGCGGCGTCGGGGTCGGGATGCGTCCCTGGGCATGCAGCACGGCTTTGATCACCGACGGGTTGGGTTCGGCGAACAGCGTCGTCGAGAGGGTGGCGAGCCGGTGCCCGAGCGGCCGGGCGCGGGCGAGGTCCCCGTCGCGCCAGGCCGCGACCAGGGCGGCGTAGTCGGCGGTGGCCAGGTGCGCGGAGGCGAGGATGCCGCCGTGTGCGCCGAGCGCGAGCAGCGGCGAGAGGTACGCGTCCTCGCCGCCGAGCACCGCGAAGTCCGGTGGCAGGTCGGCGAGCAGGGCGATGGTGTCGGCGTCGATGCCGCCGACCGCGTGCTTGACGCCCACCACCTGTGGCAGGTCGGCGAGGCGACGCAGCGCCCCGGCGGAGAGCGCCTGCCCGGTGCGGTACGGCACGTGGTAGACGACCAACGGCACGGGGGAGACCTCCGCCAGCCGGGCGAAGTGCGCGAGCACCGCCTCCTCGCCGGGTCGCAGGAACGGCGGCACCAGGCACAGCGCCGCGGTGATGCCGGGCCGCCCGGCGAGGGCGCGCAGGTCCTCGGCGGTGTGCGCGCCGACCATGAAGCCGGCGCGGTGTCGCCGACAGGCAGCGCCGAGGGTGTCGAGCACCGCGCGTTGCTCGGTGGTGCTCAGCGCGTGCGGTTCGCCTGTGGTGCCGAGGGCCACCAGACCGTCGGCGCCGTCGGCGAGCACCTGGTCGGCGAGGCGGGTCAGCGCGTCCTGGTCGACCTCGCCGCGCGCGTCGAAGGGCGTGATCAGCGGTACGTACAGTCCGGTGGGTGTCATGCCACAAGCCTGCGACCGCACAGCGTGAAGCACCAGTTCCGATTCCTCCACGAATCCGTAAGCTGAGCTGATGCTTGACGTTCGTCGGCTGCGTCTGCTGCGCGACCTGGCCCGCCTCGGCACCATCGCCGCCGTCGCCGAGGCGCACACCTACTCACCGTCCGCCGTCTCCCAGCAGCTGGCCGCGCTGCAACGGGAGACCGGCGTCGTGCTCCTGGAACGCGTCGGTCGAGGGGTACGCCTCACCGCCACCGCGACGGCGCTGGTGCAGCACACCGAGGTGATCCTCGCCGGGCTGGAAGCCGCCGAGGCCACCCTCGCCGCCGCTCGCGGTGGACTGCTCGGCACGGTACGCATCGGGGCGTACCCCAGCGCGGTGCGTCCTCTGCTGCTACCCGCCCTGGTCGACCTGGCCCGCCAGCATCCGGGGTTGGATCTGCTGGTCACCGAGTTGGATCCGGTCGCGGTGCCGGCCGCGCTGCGCGAGCGTCGCCTCGACGTCGCCCTCGTGCACGACTACGACATCGTGCCGGTGCAGCCCGACCCGGCGCTGGACTCGACGCCGCTGCTGGACGAGACGGTGTTCCTCGCGCTGCCCGCCGCCGACCCGGTGCCCGACGACCCGATGCGTGCGGTACGCGACGCCGACTGGATCATCGGCAGCCCGGGAACGCTCTGTCACGCCGTCACCCTGCACGCCTGTGAACTGGCCGGATTCCGCCCCACCGTGCGCCACCACGCCGACGACTTCACCGCCGTGCTCGCCCTGGTCGCCGCCGGTCAGGGTGTCGGGCTGGTGCCACAGTTGGCTGTCGACGGGCCACCGGCCGGCACCCGCCTGATTCCGCTGCCCATTCGCCGACGAACCCGGATCGCGTACCGGCTGGGTGCGGCCGACCATCCCGCGGTGCTGGCCAGCGTCGCCGCACTCCGTGGTGCCGCCGCCGACCTGCCCGAGGTGGGCTGACCCGTCGTGGGTCAGCGCAGCCCCGGCCAGTGGTACGTCATGTCGGGCTCGTTCTCCTCGTTGCGGCTGCCGTCGTCGCTGTCGACCGGGCGGAAACCGTGCCGCTCGTAGAAGACCCGCGCCGCGCTGTTGCGGGTGAAGACGCGGAGGCTGAGCCCACCCGGGCTGGCCTGCTGTGCCCGGGCCAGCAGCGCGGTGCCGATGCCCTGCCGGCGGGCGTCGGGCCGCAGGTACAGGTGTGCCAGCAGGTCGCCGTCGAGGGCGGCGAAGCCGAGGATCTCGGCGGTCGCCGTGGACTCGGCCACCCAGGTGGTGCTGGCCGGCAGCATCACCTGGGTGATCCACGCCCTGGTCTGTTCGTCGTCGTACAGTCGCGGAAGGTAGGGCATGGCGGCTGCTCGGGACGCCAGGAACACCTCGGCGACGGCGTCCGCGTCGCTGTCGCGGGCAGGACGGATCACGGTGGTGGCCGCCCGGATGGCGCTCACGACGACGCGGGGCGGGTGTTCCGGACGGCGTACCTGTGCATCGTCACACCCTCGTCGAAGGACGCCTGTTCGAGCAGGTCCAGTTCCAGTGGCTCGTCGTACGCGTCGAACAGCGGCCGACCGCTGCCGAGCACGACCGGATGGGTGAACAGCAGCACCTCGTCGAGCAGCCGGGCGCGCAGCAGTTGGGTGGCCAGGGTGGCGCCGCCGACGCCGATGACACCGTCGGTCTCGGCGCGCAGCTGCGCCAGTTGCTCGATCGCGTCGTCGCCGCCGATGATCCGGGTGTTGTGCTCGGCGTGCGTGCGGGTGCGCGACACCAGCACCTTGGGCATCGAGGTCCAGATCTCGCCGTACTCGCGCAGGAAGTCGGGCAGCGCGTCGTCGTGCCGGGCGGCCGGCCAGAACGACTCCATCGTCTCGTAGATCGTGCGGCCCTCGACCGCGAGCGACATGGCCCGGGCCCGCTCGTTGAAGACGCGGTGCAGCGGCTCGGTGATGCGCATCCAGTTGCCGCCGCCCGCCTCGCCCGTGGCGTACTCGATCCGCAGATCGACGGAGACGTTCATCCAGTACACGAACCGACCCGGCATCACGGCCCTTCCGGCGACGACCTGCTGCTGTCCACCGATGACCGTAGTGGAGTCGACGATTGCCCGGTGGCCCGAAACACGATCAGCGCAGGACGAGCAGGTCGAGCGCGTCGATCACCGGTCCACTGTCCACCTGTGCGGCCTGGTGCAGTCGCCGCAGCCCGGCTGCGTACGCGTCGTCGTCGATCAGTTGCAGCAGGGTGTGCGCCTCCCGACGCAGGCTCGCGACCACCTCGCCGAGCGACGTGGCGGTGAGTTCGGGGATCTGCTCGACGGCGACCAGGGCGAAGCCCGCCGCGCCGAAGGCGGCTTCGACGTCGGCGATGCTCGGAAAGGTGTCGAGCACCGCGATGGCTTCCGGGAAGTAGCGGAACAGGCTGATCCTCTCGGGTCGACCGGCGAACCCCGACCGGATGAGCACCGGGGCGCCGGGGCGCAGCACGCGGCGCAGTTCGTGGGCGGCGGCGGGCAGGTCGGGAACGTGGTGGATGACGGTGGAGAGCCATACCGCGTCGACGCTGCCGTCGGGCAGCGGGATGTGCGCCGCGTCGCCCGCCAGGACCGGCGCGAACACGCTCTGCTCCCGCATCGCCGCTGATGGTTCGACGGCGACGACCTCGGCGTCGGGCAGCCAGGTGGTGAAGGCCCGCGCCCAACTTCCGGTGCCGGAGCCCAGGTCGAGCACCCGCATCCCCGGTTGCGGGTCGAGATGCCGGATCACGGCGGCCTGCCAGGCGGCGAGGCTGTCCTCGGTGACGTGTCGGGTGGCCTTGAACGCCGCCGCGTCGGCTGCGTTGTATGCGATGCGTGCCATGCCGACCAGCCAACTACCAAGTCAAGCTTACAAACAAGCATAAAATGGCCTAATTCACACAGGCGGCATCATCTGCCGCCCCGGCGACGTCGGCGGTCTTCAGCTCTGTTCGAGTTGCCGCTCGTACCAGGCGAGCTTCTCCTCGACCCGGGCCTGCCAGCTTCGAAGCTGGTCCATCTGCTGCTGGACGGCGGCGGCGTGCTCGCGCAGCAGTTCGACGCGTTCGGCGACGGTGTCGGGGTCGCGGCACAGCTCGCCGTAGCGACGCAGCCGTTCGATCGGCATGCCCGCATCACGCAGGCAGCGCAGGAAATCCAGTGTGGACAGATCGCTGTCGCGGTAGACCCGACGCCCACCGGGTGTACGCGCCACCGGCGCGAGGATGCCCTCCCGTTCGTAGTAGCGCAAGGTGTCGATGGAGAAACCGCTGCGCCGCGCCGCCTCGGCGGGTGTGTACGTCCTCACCCTCGGGACCGTACCGCTTGACCTGGAGCGCGCTCCAGGTTGAATCGTGGTCGCATGACTTCGGATCACCTCGATGAGGCTCGACGCCCGGCCGTGTCCGCTCTTGTGCTCGGCGCGATGACCTTCGGCACTGTCGTCGACGAGAAGACGTCGTTCGAGTTGCTCGACCGGTTCGTGGAACGCGGGGGCGAATGGATCGACACCGCCGACTGCTACGCGTTCTGGCACAGCCCGGACGGACGGGGCGGGGACAGCGAGCGGATCCTCGGCCGCTGGCTCGCCGCCCGCCCCGGCGTCCGTGAGCGGGTGCGCATCGCCACCAAGGTCGGCGCGGAGCCGCTGTGGAAGGGCTCCTGGCCCGCACACCGGGCAGGGCTGAGCCGTCGGGCGATCAGCGACGCCTTCGCCGGCAGCCTGGACCGGCTGGGAGTCGGACACGTCGACCTGCTCTGGCTGCACCAGGAGGATCGGGCCACGCCCATCGAGGAGAGCGTGGACGCGATCGCCGAGCAGGTCACCGCCGGCACCGTACGCCGGGTCGGTGCCTCCAACCACCCGGCCTGGCGGATCGAACGGGCCCGCGCGTACGCGACCGCCCGAGGCACCATGCCGATCGACGCGTTCCAGTTGAACGCCACCTACCTGCGGGTACGCCCCGGCACCCGACCGGACGGCGTGGTCCACCCGCACGGGGTGCTCAGCGACGAGCAACTCGACTTCGCCCGCGCGCACCGGATGGACCTCTGGGCCTACACGCCGCTGCTGAGCGGGGCGTACGACAATCCGGCCAAGTCGATCCCGCAGGTCTACGACCATCCGGGCAACACCCGCCGGCTGGCGGCGCTGGACGCGGTGGCCCGCGACACCGGCGCGACGCGCGGCCAGGTGGTGCTCGCCTGGCTGGTCAGCCAGGGCATCCGGCCCATCCTCGGCGGCAGCAAACTCCACCAGCTCGACGCGGCCCTGGACGGAGTCGCCCTCACCCTCGACGAGGCGCACCTTGCCCGGCTGAACTCGGCGGACTGACCGCTGACGCCCAGCCGACCCGACCGCGCCCCCGACGCCACTGCGGCACCGAGGCGCGGCCGGGTCGGCTGCCCCCGTAGGAACGTCAGACCGGCAGGGGCCGGTCGCGGCGGGCTTCGGCCAACAGCTCGGCCCACCACCGCAGCTCGGCCAGGCTCGCGGCCAGGCCCTGGCAGACCTCCGGGTCCGGGGCGTACCGGTCCTGATCGTCGAGGAACTGCCACGGTGCGCGCAGACCCATCGCCCGCCGGGTCGCCACCACGCCGAGTTCGGCGAGCACCCCGCGCAGGTGCTCGATCGCCGCGTGCCCGCCCTGCACGCCGTAGGCCACCACGGTCGCCGGCTTGAGACGCCATTCGGCGTAGTGCCAGTCGATCAGCCGTTTCAGCGCGGCGGGGTAGCTGTGGTTGTACTCCGGTGTGACGAAGACGAACCCGTCGGCCGCGGCTATCCGGTCGGCCACCTCGCTTCTCGGGCCACCACCGGGCCACAGCAGACTGTCGTCCGGCAACGTGACGTCGGCGACGTCGATCAGATCGACGGTGGTGTCGTCGAGGGCGGCGACGACCCAGCCGGCGATCGTCGGGCCCATCCGCTCCGTGCGGACGCTGCCCGAGATCACGGCGATGCGTACGTCGGTGGGAGGGCTGTGGTGTTCGGTCGGACCGCTCATGACCACCAGCCTGCAACTTCAACATTAGTTGAAGTCAACGGGGCGAGGTGCCTATCCTGCCGTCATGACGGTTCTCGGGCATCGCACGTACAGCGTCAGCGAGGTGGCCACCGACAGCGGTGTCGCGCCGTCGGCCGTGCGGTTCTACGAGAACCACGGGGTCGTCACCGCCGTACGCACCGCCGGCAACCAGCGTCGCTTCGACGAGTCCGCCGCCTGTCGGATCCAGGTGGCCAAGCTCGCCCAGCGGGTCGGCCTGAGCGTGCGCGAGATCGCCGACCTGTTCACCGACCTGCCGGTCGATCCGCAGCGCGAGGACTGGGAGCGGGTCGCGGGCCGGCTGGTGACCGAGGTCGAGCAGCGGGTACGCCACCTCAAGGCGCAACTCGCCGCGATGGAGTCCGGTGCCAAGCTGTGCGAGATCGGGCGGCACGACCCGGCCCGCTGACCTCACGACTTGACTTCAACAATGGTTCAAGTCCCATCGTCGGGGGATGGACGAGCACCGCACCGCGCAGAGACTCGCCGCCCTCGTCGGGACGGCCACCGTCGTCGGCCTGGGCACCAGCACCCGCGAGGCGACCGAACCCTTCCGGCTTGTCGAGCAGACCACCCACGCGCTCATCCGGCGCGGCTTCCGGACCATTGCGCTGCTGGACAACCAGCGGGTCGGTGACCGCTACGACCGGTTCGTCCGGGGCGAGGACGTCGACCTGACCTCGACCCTCGCCCAGGCGTGGGGCCCGTGGCGGACGGTGGAGATGCGCGACGCGCTCATCCGGCTCCGACGGCACAACGAGACCCACCCGCACGACCGGGTACGCGTCGTCGCGGTCAACGCCCCGGGCACCCTGCCCGCCGACTACGACCGGGTCACGGAACTGCTCGCCCCGCTGGACCCGGCGGCCGCCACCCGGGTCGGTGAACTCCTCGACATCATCCGGACCGCCCACGACAACGGCGAACACGTCCAACGCCGGCTCGGCACCCACCCCGGCGTACCGTTCGTCCACCTCGCCCGCACCGCCCGCGACCTGGTCGCCGGCGTGACCGACGGCCCGGGGGGCGACGAGGCGCTGCGACTGGTCGACGCGATTGTCGACTTCCACGGCAACGCCATCGGCGTCGGCCGGGACACCGCCCGGGAGGAACGCGACGCCGCCGGGCGACTGCTCGATCACCACCGGCGTACCGGTGACCGCGTCGTCGTCTGGGAGGGCAGCGCTCACGTCGCGGCGCACGGCGACACGATGATGGGCGCCCACCTGCGGGCCGCGCTGGGCGGCGGATACGCCGCCGTGCACATCACCGTCGGCCGGGGCCGGATACCGGGCACCGAGATCCCGCCGCCGGACCCGACATCGGTGGAGGCGCTGCTCGACCGTACCGGTGCACAGGTCGTCGACCTGCGCGGCCAACCTGCCGCCAACCTCGCGCACCAACTCGACCGGCCCTGGCGGACCCGTCTGATCTCCGGCCTCTACGAGGCGGAACGCGACGAGGAGCACTACTACGACCTGCCGTCGCTGACCGAGAGCTTCGACGCGATCGCCTACCTCCCCACGATCACCCCGATCCGCCCGCTGCCGCCGGCCCGCACCTCCCACGGCGGGGCCGCACCCGCTCCGCAGGCCGCACCCGCTGTGGAGGGCGCGGCCGGTCCGGAGAGCGGCGCGGACCGCGACTCGTGACGTGGTCAGGCGGGGCGGCGCAGCACGCTGACGGCGAAGTCCGCGTCGTCGTGCCACGGGCGCAGGTCCCAGGTGGCGAAGCGGTGGTCGCGCCGCAGCCCGGCGGCGGCCACATGGGCGTCGAAGTCGGCAAGCGGATAGCCCCGGTCGGTGCCGAAGCCGATCGCGATCACCCCGTCGGGGCGTACGTGCGCGGCCACCTGACGCAGCACCGCCACCTCGGTGCCGGCGGCCACGAAGGTCATCACGTTGCCGGCCAGCACCGCCGCGTCGAACGGCTCCGGCTCCCCGGCCGCGGCGAGATCCAACGTCGCCAGGTCGGCGACCAGCCAGCGTGGCCCCGGATGGTCGGCGCGGGCGGCCTCGACCAGCACCGGGTCGGCGTCCACACCGACGACCGTGTGGCCGCGAGCGGCCAGTTCGGTGCCGACCCGGCCGGTGCCGCAGCCGGCGTCGAGAATCCGTGAGCGTGGCGGCACCAGTGCGTCGACCAGCCGTGCCTCACCGGCCAGGTCGGCGCCCTCGGCGGCCAGTTGCCGGAACCGGTCGACGTACCACTGCGAGTGTTCCGGTCCGGTGTCGGTGGCCCAGCGGGTCGGGCTGCCCGGGGCGGTGCTGCGCTCGCTCATCGGACCACCGTAACCAGCGGCGCTCAGGGCAGTCGGGCCACCGTCACGAACTCGTTGTAGGTGAACACCCGCCCGGCGGCGCGGGGGAACGGGAACGAGTACTGCCGCTGCACGTTCAGGCCGAGTGCGTCGCAGTCCTCGGCCGCCTCGGCGAAGCCGACGAACCGGACGTGCGACGAGTCGCTGTGGTAGCCACGCTCCTGCGGGGTGATGAAGACCGCCCGGCCGCCGGGGCGGACGAACGGCAGGTACGAGGCGACCACCGCGCGGGCCTGCTCGGCCGGCATGTGCTCCAGCAGATGCGCGGCGAGCAGCGAGTCGAAGGCACCCGGCCGGGCGTGCTCGGAGGCGAAGAACTCCTCGGTGGTGTACGCCTGCAGGCCGAGTGCGCGGCTGTGCGCCACCGACGTCGGGTTGTGGTCCACCCCGATCGCCCCCTCGCCGAGGTTGATCAGGTTGCGGCCGAGTCCCGAGCCGACGTCGAGGGTCCGGCCCAGGCGCAGCCGGCGCAGGTTCCACCGGTAGGGCGCCTGCACGTCCAGGACCCGCTTCCAGCGGGCGCCGCTGAGCTGCTGCAAGCGTTCGGTGTAGTCCGCGCCCTGGGTGCCCGTGGGACCCTGCCGCGACTGCTTCATCCGGGGCTCCTTCGCCTCGTCATGCCACTGGACCTGCGGCCGCCCCCGTACGCATGGATCGGGTCTGCGCCATCGACCACCTTCGACCCATATGCGCCGGTTCCCAGACTATCTCGTGATCGTTGCCACCGGGAGCCGGCGGCCGGGTCCGGCGAGCGTCGAATTGGCCGGAGCCTATTCTGGAACCCAGCGCTACCGGGAAGTGACACATGGTGGAACAGGTTGTGCCAGCAGTCGGGCCGGGGGACACCCCGCCTGCCGACACCGCAGCACGGGAACGGGCCGCCCTCGCCGCGGTGGCCCGGACCACACTCGACGGCAACTGGGAGCACGACCACACGGTGCCCTCTCGCACCCTCTACCCGCACCAGTGGAGCTGGGATTCGGCGTTCATCGCCATCGGCTGGGCGCACCTGCGCCCCGAGCGCGCCTGGGCGGAGCTGACCAGCCTGTTCGACGCCCAGTGGCGCGACGGGCGGGTCCCGCACATCGTCTTCAACCCGGTGGTCGCCGACGACGCCTACTTCCCCGGACCAGCCTTCTGGGCCACCACCTCGGTGGCCGGCACACCGCGTACGGTCACCTCCGGGCTGGTCCAGCCGCCGGTGCACGCCCTGGCCGCATGGCACGCCTACCGCCGGGCACCGTCCGAGCCGGCCCGTGCCGCGCTGGGTCGGCTCTATCCGCGCCTGGTGGCTCAGCAGCACTACCTGAGCAACCATCGTGACGTCGGTGGTGCCGGGCTGGCCAGCATCGTGCATCCGTGGGAGTCCGGGCTGGACAACAGCCCGGCCTGGGACGAGCCGTTGGCCGCCGTGCCGGCCGAGGCGGCGGTGCTGCGGGCGTACCGTCGGCGCGACATCGTGCACGCCGCCGCCGCGCACCGCCCCACGGACCTGGACTACGCGCGCTACGTCGCGATAGTCACCGCCTACCGGGCGGCCGGCTACCGGGACGAGCAGCTGGCCGACCGGCACCCGTTCCTGGTGGAGTGTCCGCTGTTCAACGCGGCGATGGGCGCGGCCGAGTCGGCGCTGGCGCACATCGCGCAGGAGATCGGCGCGGACCCTGGCCCGCACCGACAGCGCGCCGCGGCGATCACCACCGCGCTTGTGGACCGGCTCTACGACCCGACGACCGGCACCTTCCACGCCCGCGACCTGCGTACCGGCCGGCTCACCCCGGCCCGGACGGTGCTCGGGCTGACCCCGCTGATCCTGCCGGACCTGCCCACCGCGCAGGTCGAGGCGATCCTCGTCGAGGCCGGCTCACCCCGCTTCGGGCTCGCCGCCCGGATGACCCGCCCGCTGCCCAGCCACGACCGCACCGCAGTCGACTTCGAGCCGCTGCGCTACTGGCGCGGCCCCAGCTGGATGAACATCAACTGGCTGGTCCGGTACGGGCTGCTGACACACGGGCACCCCCGACTGGCCGCCGGCCTGGGCGTGTCGATGATCGAGCTGGCGGTCACGGCGGGGTGCCACGAGTACTTCCATCCGGACACCGGCGCGGGCCTCGGCTCCCCGGCCTTCAGCTGGACCGCCGCCCTCCTGCTCGACCTCCTCGCCGAGATGTAAGGAAGGGCACCTTCTTAACGCCTGATGTATAGGAAGGGCCCCCTTTTAACAAAGCCCTGCCAGCGGATTGCGGAGCGGGCGTGGAGCGGGCGTGGGGCGGGTTCGGCAGGTAGGTTGCTGGCCAGGGCGCCGACCAGCCCGGCGGTGCCGTGCCACGGTGTTCAGCCTGACGTTGGGCGGGTACTGCGGCAGGACGGGCCGTGGCCCCGGTGGGACGGAGGGGCGATGGGCCGCGAGAGCTACGACGAGCAACTTGACCGGCTCACCGGAATCCTGGCGACGATGAGCCGCGAGGCCAGTGCGGCGATCCGGCAAGCCAGCGTCGCCCTGCTCGACGTCGACCGGCACGCGGCCGAGACGGTGATCGCCGACGACGCGGTCCTGGCCCGCCGCCGCGCCGAGGCCGAGGCGATGATCCCCGAGGTGCTGGTGCGGCACCAGCCCGTCGCCTCCGATCTGCGTCTGGTGGTGTGCGCGCTGCGCATCGCCGGCGCCCTGGACCGGATGGGTGACCTCGCCGTACACATCGCGAAGGTCGTCCTGATGCGCCACCCGGTGGGTGTGGTGCCGGCGCCGGCGGTGCCGGTGCTTACCGAAATGGCGCACGCGGCGGCCCGCATCGCCGACAAGACGACCGTGGTGCTGGCCACCCGGGACCCGCTGGACGCGATGCAGCTCGGCCTCGACGACGACGAGGTCGACGCCGCGCAGGAACGCCTGCTGTCGATGCTGGTCTCCGGCTGGTCGTACGGCGTGGAGTCGGCGATCGACCTGGCGCTTGTCGGCCGCTACTACGAGCGCTACGCCGACCAGGCCGTGAACGTCGCCCGGCAGGTCGTCTACCTGGTGACCGGGACCGTCCGGCTCTGAGCCAGGTGCCCATACCGGGCATCTGAGGCGTCGGTGCGCCAGAGCGTCACATCTCGTTCCCGGTCGGCCATCACCGGTGCCGCCAAGTTCATTTTTCGTTCACCTGGTTCCGGGAGTCCGGCTACCTGGGCCTGACAGCTTGATTCGCGTACGGCCCGGACGGGCTGATGCACCCCGATAGAGAGGCTTACCTGGTGAACCGCAACGTGCTTTCGCGGCGCGTCCTCGCCGGCGTCGCGCTTGCCGCGCTCGCGCTTACCGGCTGCGCAAGCAACGACAACAGCACGGAGCCCGGCAGCAACAGCGGCGGCGACAGCGCCTACGCGAACCTGTCCGGTGAGTTGAAGGCGTCCGGCGCGAGCTTCCCCGACGCGTACTACCAAGAGGTCATCGAGGCCTTCAAGGGTGAGGCCGGCAAGGTCACGGTCACCTACAACGCGACCGGTTCGGGCACCGGCAAGAAGCAGTTCGGTGAGGGTCTGGTCGACTTCGCCGGCACCGACAGCCTGGTCAAGGACACCGACGGCGTGGCCGCCGGCTCGTTCCTCTACGTCCCGACCGTGGCGGCGCCGATCACGATCTCCTACAACCTGCAGGGCGTGGACAAGCTCCAGCTCAGCCCGGAGACGCTCGCCAAGATCTTCCAGACCGACATCAAGACCTGGGACGACGCCGCGATCAAGGCCGACAACCCGGGCGTCACGCTGCCCAGCACCCCGATCGTGGTCGCGCACCGCTCGGACGGCTCGGGCACCACCAGCAACTTCACCAAGTACCTCGACGCCGCTGCGGCGGGCACCTGGAAGCTCGGCAGCGGTGACACCGTGAACTGGCCGGCCAGCACCCAGGGTGGCGAGAAGAACACAGGTGTCGCCCAGATCGTGCAGCAGACCAACGGCGCCGTCGGCTACGTGGACCTCAGCGACGCCAAGGCCACCGGCCTGAAGTTCGCCGCCATCAAGAACAAGGACGGCCAGTTCGTCGAGCCGACGATCGAGGGCACCACCGCCGGCCTGGAGGGCGCCGAGATCGCCGCGGACCTGAGCTACAACCCGCTCAACGCCGCCGGTGCCACCTCGTACCCGATCACCGCTCCGACCTTCATCATCGTGAAGACCTCGTACGGCGACGCCGCCAAGGCCGACCTGGTCAAGGGCTTCCTCACGTACCTGCTCAACGACGGTCAGGACCTGGCCAAGGAGATCGACTTCGCGCCGCTGCCCGCCTCCCTCAAGGAGAAGGCGCTGGCCCAGGTCGACAAGATCCAGGGCTGATCAGGACCAAGATCGCCAGCCGGGGACGGGATCGACGCGATCCCGTCCCCAGCCGGGTACCTGAGCTGGAGTAAAGATGACCTTGACGAACAAGCCCCCCACCGCCCGGTCGACGCTGTCCCAACGCGGCAGCAGCGCACTCGGCGACCGCGTCTTCTCCTGGTGGACGCTCGGCACCGGCCTGCTGGTGCTGGCGATTCTCGGGCTGATCCTGATCACCACCGTCCGCGAGGCATGGCCGGCGTTCGACGCGATGGGCCTGCGGTTCCTCACCGAACGGACCTGGGACCCGAACCCGGCCGCCGGTGACGCGATCTTCGGCGCGCTGTCGTTCGCGTTCGGCACGGCGATCTCGTCACTCATCGCCCTGTTGTTCGCGGTGCCGGTCTCGGTCGGCATCGCCTTGTTCCTCACCGAGTTGGCGCCGCGCCGGCTGCGCGGGCCGGCGGTGACCGTGATCGACCTGCTGGCTGCCGTACCGTCGGTGGTCTTCGGTCTCTGGGGCATCCTGGTCGTCGCGCCCGCCATGGTGCCGGTCTACCAGTGGCTGCACGACGTCTTCGGCGGCATTCCGGTGCTGGGCAGCATCTTCGGCCCGGTCAGCAGCGGGCGGAACTTCATGACCGCCGGTCTCATCCTGGCGATCATGGTCACGCCGATCATCACCTCGATCACCCGCGAGGTGTTCAGCACCGTGCCGCGCGCCGACAAGGACGCTGCCCTCGCGCTCGGCGCCACCCGCTGGGAGATGATCCGCGGCGCGGTGTTCCCGCACAGCTTCGGTGGCGTCGTCGGCGCGGTGATGCTCGGCCTCGGCCGGGCGATGGGCGAGACGATCGCGGTGGCCCTGGTGATCGGCGGCGCCACCAACATCACGGCCAACCTGTTCGCCCCCGGCAACTCGATGGCCGCCGTGATCGTGCAGCAGTTCGGCGAGTCCACCGGCACCTTCACCGCGGCCCTGATCGGCCTCGGCGTCGTGCTCTTCGCGATGACGGTGCTGATCAACGTGCTCGCCCAGACGGTCGTCCGTCGGGCCGAGGCCCGGATGAAGGGAAGCGTCGCGTGAGCGTCACCGCACCACCCGCCACCCGCCCGGCCACCGGCGGACCCGACCTGACCCGGGCCGCCCTGTCGGGCCGTCGCCGGTTCACCAACCACCTCGCCACGGCCGCCATCTGGGGGGCCGTGCTGCTCGCCGTCATCCCGCTGGCCCTGGTGGCCTACACGGTCATCGGCAAGGGCGCCGGGGTGATGAGCCTGTCCTTCCTGACCGAGGACATCCCCAACTCCTACCGCCGGGAAGGCGGCGGCATGGCGCCGGCGATCATCGGCACGCTTGTCATCACCGGCGCCGCCGCGCTGATGGCCATCCCGCTGGGCGTCTTCGGCGCGATCTACCTCAACGAGTACGGCAAGCAGAAGCCGCTGGCCCGGGTGATCCGGCTGATGGCCGACGTGATGACCGGCGTGCCGTCGATCGTGATGGGTCTGTTCGTCTACATCAGCTGGGTGCTGCTCGTCGGTCAGCAGACCGGCTTCGCCGGTGCGCTGGCGCTTGCCTGCCTGATGCTGCCGGTGGTCATCCGCAGCAGCGAGGAGATGCTCCGGCTGGTCCCGGAGGAGTTGCGCCAGGCGAGCATGGCGCTGGGCGCGCGCAAGTGGAAGACCACGCTGACCGTGGTGCTGCCGGCGGCGATCTCCGGCATCACCAGCGGCTCACTGCTCGCCGTGGCCCGCGCGGCCGGCGAGACCGCGCCGATCATCATCGTCACCGGCATCGTCTTCACGCCGAACTGGAACCTCTTCGACGGCTCCAACACCGCCCTGCCGGCACAGATCTTCCGCAACGCCAGCACCTCGTTCCCGGCCGCCCAGGACCGGGCCTGGGGTGCGGCACTGACGCTCATCGTGATCGTGCTCAGCTTCACGGTCATCGCCCGCTTCATCTCCAGCCGGTTCGCCATCAAGGAGCGCTGACATGGCCAGCAACAACCTCACCACCCGCCCCTCCGTCGCGGTGCACGCCCCCG
This sequence comes from Verrucosispora sp. ts21, assembly GCF_002879555.1. Lineage (NCBI taxonomy): Bacteria > Bacillati > Actinomycetota > Actinomycetes > Micromonosporales > Micromonosporaceae > Micromonospora > Verrucosispora sp. ts21. Next base: position 102,631 of record NZ_PNOZ01000013.1, read on the forward strand.
GCGGTACCGCCTCCGGTGTCGAGCCCACCGACACGCCGGTGATGCAACTGCGTGACGTCAGCGTCTACTACGGCAGCTACGAGGCGGTGCGCGGCACCACCATGCCGATCCAGCAGAACCAGGTCACCGCGATGATCGGGCCGTCGGGTTGCGGCAAGTCCACAGTGCTGCGGGCGCTCAACCGGATGAACGACCCGATCCCCGGCGCCCGGGTCAGCGGCGAGGTGTCCTTCCACGGCCAGGACCTGTACGCCCGCGACGTCGACCCGATCCAGGTCCGCCGCCGCATCGGCATGGTGTTCCAGAAGCCCAACCCGTTCCCGAAGTCCATCTTCGACAACGTCGCGTACGGCCTGCGGATCAACGGCATCAAGGGCCGTCTCGACGACCACGTCGAGGAGGCGCTCACCAAGGCCGCCCTGTGGGACGAGGTCAAGGACAAGCTCCGCAAGAGCGCCCTGGCGCTCTCCGGCGGCCAGCAGCAGCGGCTGTGCATCGCCCGGACGATCGCCGTCAAGCCCGAGGTCATCCTCATGGACGAGCCCTGCTCGGCGCTCGACCCGATCGCCACGGCGAAGATCGAGGACCTGATGTTCGAGCTGACCAGCGACTACACGATCGTCATCGTCACGCACAACATGCAGCAGGCCGCCCGGGTCAGCCACTACACCGCCTTCTTCACCGCCGAGGTGGACGACAAGCAGGTGCGTCACGGTCGGCTTGTCGAGTTCAGCCAGACCGGCAAGCTGTTCACCAACCCCGCCGACAAGCGTACGGAGGACTACATCACCGGTCGCTTCGGCTGAGTGACGAAAGCGACGACGACGGTGGGCTCGAACGGGCGTTTCGTGCTGCTCGTGATCGACGACGACGAGAGCGTCGGTGGCGCGCTGGTCGCCGAGTTGGCCGATCATCGGGTACGCGCACACCACTACCCGCACGCCGCCGAGGCGCTGCTGGATGCCGGCGCCCTGCAGCCGGACGCCGCCGTCGTCGCCTCGGGGCTGACCACCATGAGCAGCACCGAGGTGGTACGGCTGCTCGCCCGCCGGGCCGGCATCCCGACGGTGGTGGGCGTCGGCGACGACGACGGTGGGGTGGCCGCCGCGGCGTTGAAGGCGGGCGCGACAGCCGGGGTCCGCCGCCCCTACCGGGCGACCGAGGTGCTGCCGATCCTGCGGGCGATCCGCCCGGAGACCTCCGGTGCCCTCGACCCGCCGATCGAGCTGGGCGGGCTGCGGGTGGATCCGGCGACGTTCGAGGTGAGCCAGCACGGCCGGCTGGTGGCCCTGCCGATGAAGGAGTTCCGCCTGCTGTACTTCTTCATGAGCAACGCCGAGCGGACTGTCACCCGCGAGCAGTTGCTCGCCGCCGGGTGGGGTGGGATCTCCGACGACACCTCCAACACCCTGACCGTGCACGTCAAGCGGCTCCGTCGGCGGCTCGCCCTCGACGGCGACCAGGCGCCGATGATCGTGACCGTACGCGGCCTCGGTTACCGCTTCGTGCCCACCACGACCACGCCGTCGGCGTCGTGACCGAGGCGAACCGGGAACCGCCCGGGCCGCCGACGCCGTCCGCCCCGCCGGGCATGGTCCTGGTGGCGGTGCCGGTGGCACACCTGCCGCACGTCGCCCGTCTGCTGGCCGACCTCGACGCCCGGCGGCGGACCGCCCCGCTGCCGCGACGCCGGTCCACACCCCGGCCCGACGCGCCGACGCAGGGCTGGACGGTCGACGAACTGCGGCGGCTCAGCCGGGGCGCCAGCGCCACCCACCGTACGGTCGCGGCGCTGCTCGACGCGCTGTCGGCCGAGCCGGGACGGGGGTTCACCGTCGAGGAGTTGAGCCAGCGCACCGGCCGGCCCCGGCAGAAGATCATCGGTGCGATGGCGGGGCTGACCCGGCTGTTGAAGGCCCACCACGACTACGCGGGGCGGGGGCTTCCGTTCGACAGGTCACCCGGTCGCCCGGAGGCGCCCCGGGAGCTGTGCTACAGCGTGGACCAGGATCGTGCCGCCGACTGGTGCGAGGCCCGACTGTCCCTGACCGACGAGGAGAGCTCCGGGGCGAGGTGAACGACGGCCACCGTTTATCTGGCCGGGGCGGGGGTAACCAGCGCGGGCTTGACGACGGGAGGGTGCCGTGCGGTTTCCCCTATTCGTCGACGCGGTGTCGCGTCGGTCCGGGCTGTCACCGGACCAGTCCGCCGGTGTGGCGCGGGCGGTGTTGCGGACCCTGGCGGAACGGATGACCGGTGAACCGACCACCGATCCCACCGGATACCTGCCGGACGAGCTGAGCGACACCGCCGGTGACCCGTTCACCAGCGGGCCGGGGGACTTCCTGCGCCGGGTCGGCGAGCGGGCCGGAGTCGACGAGCAGACCGCGGGCCTCGGCGCGGCGGCGGTCTTCGCGACGTTGCGCGAGGCCGTCACCGTCAACGAGTTCCGGGCCCTGGTGGCCGGGCTACCCACGGCCGCCGACGGCAGCATCGACCCGATCAGTGGGCCGGACGAGACCTGGCCCTGAGCGGCCTCGGTCGCTGGTGAGCTGCGGGTCTGCGCCGATCCTGCCCTTCGGCTGTCGAGCTGACCCGTCCTGGCCGTTCGGCTGTCGAACAGACGCCTCCCTGGCGTAGGGGCGGTCGGCGCCAGCCGATAGGCTGCCGCCGTGGCAGGTCTGTTGAGGAGTATGGCGGCCCGCGTCAGCGCGGTGATTCCGGCCCCGCGGCGTCCCGGGCCGACCCCGGCCAAGGTCGCGCGGCCCCGCCAGGTAAGTGCGCTGCAACGTCGGCAACTGTCGTACGCTCCGGAGCCCGACGGCCACGCCGACCCGGGGGAAATCGTCTGGACCTGGGTGTCCTACGAGGACGACCCCCGCCAGGGTAAGGACCGGCCGGTGCTGGTGGTGGGTCGACACAGCCGGACGCTGTTCGGACTGATGCTCTCCAGCCGGGATCGCGACGGCGAACGGCACTGGCTGGCCCTCGGGCCGGGGGAGTGGGACCGGGACAAGCGACACAGCTGGGTGCGGCTCGACCGGGTGCTCACCATGCGGGAGGACGGCATCCGGCGCGAAGGCGCGGTGCTGGACCGTCCCCGCTTCGACCGGGTCAGCGCAGCCCTCCGCGCCGGCTACGGCTGGCACTGAGTCGCGCTCTACCGGCTCACATCTGACACTGAGCCCGCCACGCCGGCTCACACCTGGCACTGAGCCCGCCACGCCTGGTTGCGGCTGGGGAGCTGAGCCGGCGCACCGCCGTTGCGGCGGACCCGGGGTGGCGTCGGAACAGCGCGGTCAGCACTCGGCGAGATGCGGGGCGTCGCGCAACGCCCGGTGGGCGCGGGCCGATCCGATCGCCTTGGCTTCGTACATCGCCGCGTCGGCGCGGTCGAGCGCCTCGGTGAGCTGGGTGCCGTGCACCGGGGCCAGACCGACCGAGGCGGTCACCCGCACGGTGGCCGCGCCCAGCGGGATCGGTGCGGCGAGCATCTCGTAGAGCCGGCCGGTGGCGTGGTCGAGCCAGCGGTGGTCGACAGTCGGGCTGGCCAGCAGCCCCGCGAACTCGTCACCGCCGAGCCGGGCCACCAGGTTGTCGCCGGCGAAGGTGGCCAGCCGCTCGGCGACACTGATCAGGACCTTGTCTCCGGCGGCGTGGCCGTACCGGTCGTTGATCTCCTTGAAGTTGTCCAGGTCGAGCACCACGGCGACGAGCGGTCGGCCGGCGTTGTCGGTGAGCAGCGCCGCGGCGAGCCGGTAGAAGGCGCGCCGGTTGGGCAGACCGGTCAACGGGTCGTGGCTGGCGGCGTGTCGCTCGGCGGTGAGCTCGGCCTGGAGGCGGTCGATCTCGGCCTCGGCGCGTACGGCTCGGCGGCTCAGCTGCCAGGAGGAGAGCAGGGCTCCCACCGCACAGACGCCGGACGCGACGGTCAGCGGATCCGGCACCCCGTCCTCCCCTCGCCGCAACGCGCGCCCATCCCCTGGCTGACGAGTGTCGCCAGATGCCTCGTTTCCCCTGGCGGCAACCAGGTTTGTGTAACTGATTGTGAGCGGATGGGCACCATACTCATGCGCTATCATGCTCGCTGTCCATTGCAGATGCAATAGCAGATGCACGTGCATGTGAACGAGAAAACCCACACCCTCGTGCCGCTACCGCTCCTCCCACGGCGCCGGCGCCTATCGGAGAGAACAGACGCCCCATGCAGCAGCCGCCCAACGGTGTACCGGCCAACCAGTTGCCTCCCCTCGCCTGGCTGAAGAGCCGCCGCAGCAATCCCAGTGGAAACTGCGTCGAGCTGGCGGAGTTGCCCGGCGGAGCGGGCATCGCGATGCGCAACTCACGACACCCCGAGGGGCCGGCGCTGATCTACACAGTGGACGAGATCGCGGCGTTCGTGCTCGGCGCCCGTGACGGCGACTTCGACCACCTGATCGACTGATCCGCTCATCCCATCGGCGGGATTTGCCCCACACGGGGGATGTTCACCTCACTGAAGGTTCATGGCATGCTTACACGTCGGTCGGGCCGGTCCACCGGCGCGACCGACGATGGCATGCGGAGGACGGCAGGTGACCATGGTTTCCGCCGAGGAGGGCCCGGCGGCAGGCCCGACCGTGCTGCGAATGCTGCTGGGTGCGCAGCTGCGTCGGCTGCGGGAGTCGCGCGGGGTGACCCGGGAGAGCGCCGGGTGGGAGATCCGCTCGTCCGAGTCGAAGATCAGTCGGATGGAGCTCGGTCGCGTCGGCTTCAAGGAACGCGACGTCGCCGACCTGCTCACCCTCTACGGCGTCACCGCCGAGCAGGAGCGTGCCGCCCTGCTCAAGCTGGCTCGCGACGCCAACAATCCAGGGTGGTGGCACCGGTACGGCGACGTCCTGCCGTCGTGGTTCCAGTCGTACCTCGGTCTGGAGGCCGCGGCGGTACTGATCCGCAGCTACGAGGTCCAGTTCGTGCCGGGGTTGTTGCAGACCCGCGAGTACGCCCGGGCCGTGGTGCTGCTCGGCCACGGCCAGGCCGACTTCGACGAGATCGAGCGCCGGGTTGACCTGCGGATGCGCCGTCAGGAGTTGTTGCGCCGACCGCGTCCGCCCCGCCTGTGGGCGGTGGTCGACGAGGCGGCGCTGCGCCGGCCGATCGGCGGGCCGGCGGTGATGCGTGGCCAGTTGCAGGCGTTGCTCGAGGCCACCCGTACGCCGAACGTGCGGTTGCAGGTCATTCCGTTCGCCGCCGGTGGGCATGCCGCCGCTGGTGGCGCCTTCACGATCCTGCGCTTCGGTGACCAGGATCTGCCCGACATCGTCTACATCGAACAGTTGACGAGCGCGCTCTACCTGGACAAGCGGGAAGACCTCGACTTCTACGCGGTGGCCATGGAACGACTCTGCGTCGAGGCCGAGCCGCCGGAGCGTACGCCGGAGATCCTGAAGCGCATGATCGCGGAGTTCGACGCCGCCTGATCCGCCACTGACCGTCCGCACCGTCACCTTCGGTCATTCGATTGACACTCGTCGGTCGTGCGACTAATCTCTGGATCGATCTAGTCTGAATCGATCCAGAGAGGGGAGGGGTCGATGAAACCCACACTGCGCGCGGTGGCCGAGGCGGTCGGTGTCTCCCGCAGCACCGTCTCCAACGCCTACAGCCGCCCGGACCAGCTCTCCACCGAGCTGCGCCGACGCATCCTCGACGCGGCGCGGGAGATGGGCTATCCCGGCCCGGACCCGACCGCCCGGTCCCTGCGACGCGGCTACGTCGGGGCGATCGGGGTGCTGTTCACCTCCCGCCTGTCCTACGCCTTCACCGACCCCTTCGCCACGCAGTTCCTCACCGGTGTGGCACAGGCGGCCGAGCGGCACGGCAGCAGCCTGCTGCTGGTGCCGCTGCCCGCCGACGCGGCCGGCGCCCGCAAGGCCGTGGAGAACGCCGCCGTCGACGGATTCTGCGTCTACTGCGGCGGCGACGAGGAGGGGGAGATCGTCGACGCGATCCGGAGCCGTGGACTGCCCTTCGTCACGACCTCGGCCCGCCCGCGCGCCGAGGACCGGTGGGTGGGCATCGACGAGCGGGCCGCCGCCCGCTCGGTGGCCGAGCACCTGACCGGGCTCGGTCACCGGCGGGTCGCCCTGCTCGCCGACCGCGTGCTGCCCGACGCCGCACCCGGGCCGGTCCGGGTCGGCGACCTCGCCGACGTGCCACACCCCACCACCCGGGAACGGCTCGCCGGGTTCGCCGACGCCTTCGCGGCGGTCGGAGTCGACTGGTCGCAGCTGACGATCCTGTCGGCGACCGACAACAGCCGTCCCGCCGGTGCCGCCGCCGTGGGCGCGCCGGACTCCCTCCCTGAGCCGATCACCGCCGTGCTGGCCTGCGCCGACGTGCTCGCCCTCGGCGCGCTCGACACGTTGCGGGAGGCCGACCGACACCTCGCGGTCACCGGCTTCGACGACATCGCCGAGGCGGCGCCCGTCGGCCTGACCACCGTCCGCCAACCCGGTGTGCAGAAGGGGCGTCGCGCGGCGGAACTCCTGCTCGACCCGCCCGTGGACACCGACGCACACCAGATCCTGCTGCCCACCACGCTCGTCGTCCGGACCAGCGCCGGACCCGCCCCGAGGAGTTGACCATGGAACAGCCCACCGGCTTCGTCTTCGCCATCGACGCGGTCACCCGACACGTCAATTCCGCTCGGCCGGACGCGCCCATCCGTCCCGAGCCGCCGCGTACCCCGCGGCTGAGCGGTGCCCGCCACCTCGCCGCCGAGACCCTGCGGCTACTGGCCGACCAGATTCAGCCCGCCCCGCGGACCGCCACGCCGCACTGCACCCGGTAGCGACGGGCAGCATCATCGCCACGAACCGAGGCACGTCGCGCACCGCCTGCACCGTCGGGTGGTGCGCGGGCCGATCGACCAGGCAGACTGGGCGCTGATGTCGCCGTTCACCCCACACCTGCGCCTGCACGACCGCTACGTGGTGCGTGAGCGCATCGGCCTCGGTGGCATGTCCGAGGTGTGGCGAGCCAACGACGAGGTGCTCGGGCGGTCCGTCGCGGTGAAGGTGCTCGCCGCCGGCTTCGCCGCCGACCCCGATCTGCGGGCCGCCATCCGCCGCGAGGCCCGCGCCGCGGCCCGGCTCACCCATCCGAACGTCACCCAGGTGTACGACTACGGCGAGGCCGGCCTCGACGGGGCGATCGTGCCGTACCTGGTGATGGAACTGGTGGACGGGCGCAACCTCGCCGACCGGCTCGCGGACGGGCCGCTGCCCTGGCCGTCGGCGCTGCGGATGGCCGCCCAGGTCGCCGCCGCGCTGGCCGCCGCCCACCGGATCGGCGTGGTGCACCGCGACATCAAGCCCGGCAACGTCATGCTCACCGAGACCGGCGCCAAGGTGCTGGACTTCGGCATCGCCGCGCTCGCCGGGCCGCTGGCCGCCGGCACCGGACAGGCCGCCGTCGAACCCATGATGGGTACGCCCGCGTACACCGCCCCCGAGCGGTTGCAGGCGGCCGCACCGAATCCGGCCAGCGACGTGTATGCGCTCGGCGTGCTGCTCTACCGCGCCCTCACCGGCGACGTGCCGCTGCCCGTGGGCAGCTGGGAGGACGCCCTGATCGTGCACGCCGAGCGCCGGCCGGTGCCGCCGCCGAGGGTGAGCGGGCTGCCCACCGACATCGCCGCCCTGGTGCTGGCCTGCCTGGACCCGGACCCGGTGCGGCGTCCCACCGCCGGCCAGCTCGCCGCCCGGTTCCGTGCCGCCGCCACCGGCCCGGCCGGCCCGTCCACCGCGGTACTGCCGATCGTCACGCCCCCGAGCGGGCCCGACGAGGCGGTCATCACCGTCACCGCAGCGGCCCCGACGCATCCGCCGACCCTTGTCGACCGCACCGGCGACTGGTCCGCCGCCGTGGCCGGCGACGTGCACCGGACCGTCCGTTCGCCCCACCGCCCGTACGGTCCCGAGGGGCCGCCCGGGTCGCTGCCCCCGGCGGCGTTCCGACCTGCCCCGGGCCGACCCGGACGCCGGCGTCCCCCGGTCGGTGTGCTGGTCGCCGCCGTCCTGGTGCTGCTCGTGGGGTTCGGTGTGCTGCTGGCCCCGGACGGCGACGACGGGCGGTCCACGGCCGCGCCCGCCAGCACCCCCGCAGCCCCGCCGACGTCGGCCACGCCGGCCGCGAAGCGACCCAGCCCTTCGCCGACGCCGCCCGACCCGGTGAACCTGCGGGAGTTCGCCACCGAGTTCATCGCGCTGCTCACCGAGGCGCAGCTGACCGACGGCCTCGACGGCAAGGTGGCCGATCGGCTGCGCAAGGACCTCGCCAAGCTCGCCGCGGGCCGCGCCAAGGATCGGCAGAAGCGGATCGAGGACCTGCGCGAGCGCATCGAGAAGGAGGCCGAGCAGGGGCGGGTTCCCGCCGACTTCGCCGCCCGCATGGACGAGCTGCTCGACCGGGTCGAGGCCACCCTGCCGAAGGACGGCTGACCTCAGGTCAGCGTCGCCTGGGCGTACCCGCCGGGCTCGCTGCCGGCGCGGGCCAGCACCGAGCCGTCCGGTGCCCAGATCGCCGAGCGGCCCGCCGTCTCGTGGAACCCGCCACCGGTCGGGCCGGCGAAGCTGGCCACCGCGACGTGCACGCGGTGCGTGGTCGCGATCCGCAGGGCCCGCTCGTCGGGCACCGCCACGTCGGCCGCGGACTCCACCACCGAGGCGAGGTGGACGTCGACGCCCAGAGCACAGGTGCGGGCCGCGTGTTCCGCCACCCCGGTGTCCTTGCAGATCGCCAACCCGAGCCGCCAACCGTCCACGGTGAGCACGACCGGTTCCGGGCCGGGCGTGAAGCGGCGCGGCTCGTCCCCGCCGAGCCACATCTTGCGGTAGGCCACCCGCACACCGGTCCCGTCGACCGCCAGGGTGGCGATGTGGTCGCCGGCCACCGGTGCGCCGACCAGGGCCAGCGATCCCGCCGCCACGCAGGCGTCGACCAGCGGGGCCAGCCGAGAATCAGCCGGGTCGACAGGTGCGGCGTCCAACTCGTAGCCGGTCAGGGACAACTCCGGAAAGACCACCACCCGGGCCGCCGCCGCAGCGACGAGCGCCGCGTGCGCCGCCACGTTCGCGCCGACGTCGTACGCGCGGCACGTCGGCTGGGCCACCGCGATCCGCAACGGGACCCGGTCGAATGCAGTCTCCACCGTGGCCAGCCTAGAAGTACTCGTCGCCAGCGGTCGATACCGACGCAGCGCCATCGGGGTGTAGTTCGTAGGGTGGTAAGGGTGATTCACTTTCCGCGTACCGTCTCCGCTGCCGACGTGCTCAGTCAGTCCGCGCCACCCGAGGACGGGCTGGTCGGCCTCGTCACCGACCTGGTGGAGCGGCTCGGTGGACCGGGCGCGGGCCTCGCCGTGGCGTTGGAGAACTTGTTCCCGCCGATTCCCAGCGAGGTGATCCTGCCGCTGGCGGGGTTCGTCGCGGCCCAGGGCCGGATGAGCGTGGTCGGCGCGATCTTCTGGACCACGCTCGGTTCGCTGCTGGGCGCCCTGGCGCTCTACTGGATCGGCGCCACCCTGGGCCGGGAGCGAGTCCGCGCGATCGCCGCCAAGCTGCCGTTGGTGAAGCTCAGCGACATCGACCGGACCGAGGAATGGTTCCTCCGGCACGGGGTGAAGGCCGTCTTCTTCGGCCGGATGATCCCGATCTTCCGGAGCATGATCTCCATTCCGGCCGGCGTGGAACGGATGCCGCTGCTCACCTTCGCGGTCTACACCACGCTGGGCAGCCTGATCTGGAACACCACATTCGTGCTGGCCGGCTATCTGCTCGGGGACAACTGGCACCTGGTCGAGTCGTACGCGGGCATCCTGCAGAACCTGGTCATCGTCGCCTGCGTACTCGCTCTGGTCTGGTTCGTGGTGACCCGGCTGCGTCGGTCCCGGCGCGCCGGCGGCCTGCGGTCCAACGACACCGGGGCCGGACTGACCGACGTCGAACCGGCCGGCACCCCCGACCCGTACGGCCGCGGCACCATCTACCGCAGCGCCTGGGCCGAGGGCCACCACCCCGATCAGCAGAACCGGCCGCACTGATCCCACCCACCCGAACCGTGGCCGATGGGTCGGGTGCCGACACAGCTCTCCTGCCACGGCCTGCCGCCCGGTTGACGGTCGGCCGTGGGTTGGTGGTGCAGGATGCGGTCATGGGTGATTGGGAGGACGCCGTCGGGGTGGTCGAGCTGCCCGGCGGGGTGCGGGTACGCGGACGACGGGTCGCCGATGCCGCCTCGCCGGCCGACTTCGGGCTGCTGCTCGCGCCCGGACCGACACCGGCCTGGGAACATCGGCGGGTGCGGTGGCCGGACTTCTGGGTGCCGACGGACCGGGCCGACGCCCTGGACGCGTTGCGGGAGGCGCTGCGCCGCGGGTACGCCGGCCAACGGGTGGAGGTGGCCTGCCGGGGCGGCACCGGGCGTACCGGCACCGCCCTGGCGGCGTTGGCGATCCTCGACGGGCTTCCCGCCGAGCAGGCCGTGGACTGGGTCCGGGCCGCCTACCGCCCCGGTGCGGTGGAAACCCCGTGGCAGCGCCGCTGGCTATGCCGGCTGCCCTGACGGCACCCGGGGCGTCGAAGCGACCAGGGCCGGACGGGCGGAGAACCGTCCATCCGGCCCGGGCCGGTCACTGCGGCGGGTCAGCGAGACCGGCCCGGGCCGGTCACTGCCGGCGGGTCAGCGAGCCGAGCAGGGACGGGCCAGGTTTACCAGGTTGCCCGGACGGTTGCCATCGACCCGGCCGATCGCGGTGGCGATCCGGTTGATGGCGGCGACGCGCCGGTCCTCCAGCGGGCCGATCACGGCGTTGCGGACGAAGTTGGGGCCGCCCTCGGGCCGGACCGCCAGCTGCGCCAGCCGGGCGTCGGCCTCGGCGATCTGCTTGTCCAGGTTGGCCAGCTCGCGTTGCACCTCGGCGGCGGCCCGCGCCGGTACGGCCGGCAGCCGATCGGCGACACTCGGGCAACTCACCCTCTGCGCAACACCACCACCGGCGTTGTTGCCACCCGCGTTGTTGTTGCCACCACTGGCATTGTTACCACCACCGGCGTTGTTGTTGCCGCCCGCGTTGCCGGCCTTGCCGTTGAGGGCGCTGCGGGTGCCCGGGGGGTTGAGGCCGCAGGTGGCGAAGCTGGCCAGGTCGGGGCGTTGGCCCCCGACTCGGTTGATGTTGATGCCGATGCGGTCGAGGGCGGCGACGCGCTTGCTGGCCAACGGGCCGAGGATGGCGTTGTTTATGAAGTTCGCGCCGCCCTGAGGGTTGGCGGCCTGCTGGGCGAGGCGGGCGTTGGCCTCCTCGATCTGCTTGTCGAGGTTGGCCAGTTCCTGCTCGACACCGGCAAGGGCGGCGGCGGGCACGTTGCCGAGCTTGTCCCGTACCGTCGGGCAGTTCGCCGTCTGCGCCGCGGTGCTGGCGCGGTCATCGGCCGAGGCCAGCGTGAGGCCGGCCCCGAGCAGCGCTACCGCGACCACGCCGACGCCGCCGAGCTTCCAGGCCGCGTGCTTGCGCTGTCCTAGCGTACGCCTGACCATGCGTCTCTCCTCATGATTGACCGGCCGGACGGGTCGACGGGGTCGGACACGGCCGGCTGCTGCGCGATGGATGCCCGGACCGGCCGCGGCGGTGGCTGCGCCTGCCTGCCACGCCTTCCGGGTGTGCCCGGACCCGGTGCGGGAGCGCTCCCGCCGCAGGTCCGGGCATGGGGTCTGGTTCGCTCGTGGATACGGGGTGCACGAATGATCGGTTCAACCGGTCCGCCGTGCACCGGCGGTGTCGGGGGCGCGCGGGCGGGGATGCGACGGTCGGGATCTTGCCGTTAGGGTGCGTGTTCATGGATTTCCGGGCGCTGGCCACCGTTGTCGCCGTACTCGCGGCGGGCGTCGTTCCGGTCACTGCTGGTGCGTCGGTGAACACCCAGCGTGCCGCTCCGGTCGCGACGCCCTGCCCGAAGGCGAAGGCGCCGAAGGTGCTCCGGTCGCCCCGCCCGACCCCGCCGCCGTCGGTGCCGGAGCACCGCGTCGTCGGTGGGGACGCCCTGGCCACCCCGGGGCTGGTCGTGCCGCCGCAGGCGCCGACGCCACCGAAGGTGACCGCGACCTCCTGGGTGGTGGCCGATCTGGACACCGGGGAGGTGCTGGGCGGTTGCGGGCCGCACGAGTACGCGACCCCGGCCAGCGTGCAGAAGTTGCTGCTGGCCGCGACCATGCTGCCCCGGCTGGATCCCGCCGAGGTCGTCACGGTGACCCGGGAGGACCTGGACATCGCGCCGGGCAGCTCGGCCGTCGGGCTGCTCCCCGACGGCCGGTACCGGGTGAAGACGCTGTGGCTGGGGCTGCTGCTGCAATCCGGCAACGAGGCGGCCAACGCGCTGGCCCGCCTCGGCGGCGGACCCGACGGGGTGGCCGGGGGCGTGCGGGCCATGAACGAGCAGGCGCGTCGGCTCGGCGCCCTCCAGACCCACGCGGTCACGCCGTCCGGGCTGGACGCTCCGGGGCAGTTCACCAGCGCGTACGACCTGGCGCTGATCGCCCGGGCCTGCTTCGCCGACCCCACCTTCCGCAGCTACGTGCGCACCGAACGGACCCGGATACCGGCGCAGAAGGCACTAGGCGCCAAGGGCTTCGAGATCCAGAACAACAACCAGCTGATCTACCGGTATCCGGGCGCGCTCGGCGGCAAGACCGGCTTCACCGACTACGCCCGGCACACCTACGTCGGTGCCGCCGAGCGCGACGGACGACGCCTTGTCGTCACGCTGCTCGGTGCCGAACCTCAGCCGCTGCGGGGCTGGGAACAGGGGGCCGCGCTGCTCGACTGGGGCTTCGGCCTGCCTCGTGACGTCTCGGTGGGCCGCCTGGTCGAGCCGGGGGAGTGGGACGACGCACCGTCACCGTCACCGCCGCCGCAGGTGGACGCCGTACCGCCGGTGAACGTAACCACCTCGGCCACGGTCGGTGACACCCCCGGCGCGGGCATGTACGTGGCGCTGGCGGTGGGCGCGGTGGCGATCACGCTGGCCGTGCTCGTCGCGCGGCGCGGCCGTTGCGGGCAGCGTCGACGCCGGTAACTCGCGGCCGGCGGGTGCTCGGTCGACGGTACGGGAGGACGTCCGCGTTGGTCGATTCGCCGGACTGGCCGGAATTCACCCGATAGTGTCGGTGGCTGTGAGAGTCTCCGGCCTGGCCGTGGCGGTGATCGCGGCGCTTCTGACATCACCGCTGGTGCCCGCCACCGGTGCCGGCGCGACGGCTCCCGTGCCGTGCCCCCGCCCGGCACCACCCGCGCCCGGCCCGACCCCGTCGGCGACCCCGCCTGCGGACCCGGTCGCGCGGGCGGTCGGCGGCGCCCGGCTGGCCACGGCCGGACTGGTCGTGCCGCCCAAGGTGCCGACGCCGCCGAAGGTGGCCGCGACCTCCTGGGTGGTGGCCGATCTGGACACCGGGGAGGTGCTGGGCGGTTGCGGGCCGCACGAGTACGCGACCCCGGCCAGCGTGCAGAAGTTGCTGCTGGCCGCGACCATGCTGCCCCGGCTGGA
>NZ_PNOZ01000140.1:0-6710 GCF_002879555.1 Verrucosispora sp. ts21
GACGAGGAGGGTGAGGGTGGTGAGGGTGGCTAGGAGGAGGGCCAGGGTGGTGGGGCCGGCGGTGTCGAGGGCGGCGGCCAGCCAGCGTTGGACCTGCGCGGCCCCGACGATCACCGGGTCGGTGAGGGCGTTTCGGTGGCCGGCGAACAGGCGGGCCTCGTACCAGCCGTACCAGGCGACGTAGCCGCCGGCGAGCAGCAGCACCAGGCCGCTGAGCCGGGGCACCCACGCGCCGGCACCGCGTAGCCGGGCCACCACCTCCCCGCGCAGCAGGGCCACGCCGAGGGCGGCCACCGCCACCACCAGGCCCATTCCTAGGGCGTACGCGCCGAACAGCGCCAGCCCGCGCGGCAGCGTACCGGCCCGCAGGCTGGTCACCACGATGGCCAGGAACGGTGCGATGGCGCAGCCCAGCGAGGCGACCGCGTACGCCATGCCGAACAGCACCATCGACGGCCACGAACGGGTCAGTCGGGGTGCCCGCGCCAGGGGGCGCATGGTGGGCAGTCGCCGGCCGGCGAGCAGCCAGCAGCCGAGCAGCACCAGCAGCAGTCCGAGCCCGACGGTGAACCAGGGCAGTCGAGGGCGCAGCCAGCCGGCGACCGGGGCCAGCGCCAGGCCGAAGGCACCGAACACGACGACGTAGCCGAGGGTGAGCGCGGTAGCGGCGGTGAGCGCCCGCCGTACCGCGCCACGGGTGTCGGTGGCTCCGGCGACCAACAGCGACAGGTACGCCGGCAGCATCGCGAAGCCGCACGGGTTGACCGCGCCGAGCATCCCCGCGGTCAACGCGAGCAGCAGCGTGGCCTCCATCAACCACCTCCCGGTCGGAGCCGACAGCGCTGTTGCGCCCCCGGCGACAGCGGGCAGCGCCGATGCGCCCCCGGTCGCAGCAGGCAGCGCCGGTATGCCCCCGGCATCAGGCGGCCAGCGCGGTGACCCGGCGGGTGAGGTCCTCGCCGTCCAGCCAACCCTGGTGCACCACCCGGCCGTCCCGGTCGATGATCACGAAGGTGCTCTGCTCGGTGACCTCGAAGCGCCGCCAGATCGCCCCCGCACGGTCGTCGAGTTGCGTCACCGGCGCCAACTCGAACTCGGTGACGAAGTCGGCCATCGCCTGGTGTTCGCCGAGGCCGGCGACGCCGATGATCGGCACGGTGTCGCGGAAGCCGGGGGCGATCTCGGCCACCGTCCACGCCTGGCTCGCGCAGGCGGCACACCACGGTGCCCAGAACCAGAGCACGACCGGGCGACCGGCCAGAGCGGCGGCGTCGAAGGCCGTACCGTCGAGGGTCTTGCCGGTGAACCGGAGGGTGTCCGGCACCGTGACCGGTCCGGTGGGCGCGGCCCCCGGGGAGGCGGTGCCACCCGCGGGAGTGGCCGCACTGTCGGCGGAGTTCGAGGCGGGCGGGGCGCCCGCCGGCGTGACCGCCTCCGCGCCGCAGCCGGCCCCGGTCAGGACGACGGCCAGCAGGGCGGCGGCGAGTCGTCCGGTCGTTCGTGCCGTCCCCATCCGCGTCTCCTTCGTCGGTTCACGTGGCGAGCCAGGGCGGTCCGCCGCTGGTCGGAACCTGCCGGGCAGGCCGGGTCGGTCCGCCGCTGGTCGGAACCTGCCGGGCGGGCCGCGTCGGTCCGCCGCTGGTCGGGACCTGCCGGGCAGGCCGGGTCGGTCCGCTGAGGGTCGTGAGCTGCCGGGCGGCTTGGAGCGGCCCGTCAGGCCTTGGTCAGTCGCAGTGCCAACTCCGGGCAGACCTTGACCGCCTTCGACGCGCCCTCCCGCAGCCAGGTCGGTACGGGGGTGGGCGGGAAGGCGGGGTATCCGTTCTGGTCGAGCCGGATGAAGTCCGGCACCACGTGCGCGCAGAGCCCGTGACCGTCGCACCGGGACCAGTCCAGGACCAGCTTCTGCGGATCCGGGTCGGGCGCACCGGGCAGGCCCATCACACCCTTGACCCGTCGGCCGCAGCCCTCGCCGGTGGTGTGCTTCTTCAGGTCCTCGGCGAAGACCTCCATCGCGGACAGCGCGAATCGGGACGTACCGTCGGGGTGGCTGCACGCGCCGCGTCCCTTGACGTCGCCGGCTGCCGCGCGCACGACCTCCACCGGGGCGCTGCCGGAGACCGCAAGGTCGACGGCGCGGGCCAGGTCCGGCAGGCCGCGCTTGCACGGGCCGCACTGCCCGGCGGACTCACCGGCCAGGTACCGCACCACCTGGGCGGCCTCGCCGAGCGGGCAGGTGTCGTTGGCGAGCGGGACGATGATGCCGGCGCCGAGGGTGCCGCCTACCGCGGCGAGCCCCTTGCGGGAGACCTCGGCCTTGTTCGCCGCCTCCCAGGTGATCCACTTGCCGTGGTAGCCGCCCATCAGGATGCCCGGCCCCTCGGGGACCTCGCAGAGTTCGAGGATCTCCCGCAGCGGGGTGCCGGCGGCGCACTCGACCACCGCGTGGCGTTTGGCCGCGCCGGTGATGCTGAGCAGCACGGTGCCGGGTTCGTCGTCGGTGCCGAGCGCCGCGTACTCGTACGGGCCGAGCCGGGCGGCGATCGCCATCTGGGAGTACGTCTCGGCGTTGGACAGCAGGGTGGGCAGGTTGTTGACGCCCGAGTCGCTGGACCGCTTCTTCGTGCCGGGCGGGATGTGCGGCAGGCCGTTGATCCCGTTGACAAGTGCGCCACCCTCGCCACTGATGAAGCGGTGCGGCACCGTGACCACGCTTGTCGGTACCGGCATCCGGCGCTCCTCCAGCGCCTCCATCAGGGAGTCCCGGCCGATCAGGTCGTCGGCCACGCAGAGCACGATCTCCTCGGCGTCGAGGGCGAACGCGGCCAGGGCGGCACCGTCGAGGATCAGGTGCGGGGCCCGGGTCAGGATGACCTTGTCCTTCCAGCTGGCCGGCTCACCCTCGGTGGCGTTCACCACCACCACCGGTGGGAGGTCCTGGCGTTCGCAGGACTCCAGCACCGCGCGCAGCTTCCGGGCGAACGGGAACCCGGCACCGCCCTTGCCCTTGAGCTGGATGCCTTCGGCCAGTCGCAGCAGGCTTGACGGTTCCATCGGGCTGATCGGGCCGTGCACCATCTCGTGCGCCCGCAGGTCGAGGCGACCGAACTCGGCGAACCCGGCGGTGATCCGTGGCTCACCCACGCAGGCGACCGGTGGCACGGTGGTACGCATCGTCACTTGGCTTCACCTCGCAGGCCGGCCCAGTAGGCCCCGTCGACCGAGTCCGGGTCGGCCCGGCGGCGACGCCGGCTGTCCGCGGCCGCCCGCTGAGCCCGCCGGGCGGCCAGGTCGACAAGGGTCGGGGTGTCGTCGTCGGCGACGTCGTCCGGGGCGTACCGGGCCGGGGGACGCCAGTAGTCGGTCTCCGCCTCCGGGCCGTCGTCGTCGGCGCTGTGCCGACCGCCACCACTGCGCGGCGCGGCCGAGATCGGCGAGCCCGAGATCGGTGAACCGGAGATCGGCGAGCCCGAGATCGGCGAGCCGGAGATGGGCGCGGTGGACTCCCAGCGGCGCGGGCTGTCCCAGGGTTCCTCCGGCTCGTCGACGATGCCCTGCGGGGGTGCCGAGTAACGGGTGCCGGCGTCCAGGTCGGACCGGGACCGCCGCGAGCGGCCGTACACCTCGTCGTCGCGGTAGCGCCGGCCGCCCGGCTCACGGTCGACGTCGGCCACCGGTTCCTCGTCGCGGCGTCGGGTGGCGCGGCGTGCCACCGGCTCGTACTCCTCTTCCCGCCGGTCGACGCGACGCCGGCTCGATTCCTCGTCCCGTCGGGAACGACGCGGTTCCGCGTCGTCGTCGATCCGGGAACGGCGCGGTGCCGGCTCCAGTTCCTCCTCGTGGCGGGAGCCACGCCGCCCGACCGGCTCCTCGTCGCGCCGCCGACGGGCCACCGGTTCGAGCAACTCGGTCTCCCGTCGTACCGCGCGCTCCAGGTCCTCCTCGTCGCGCCACGACGTACGCCGGGCGACCGGCTCCAACTCCTCGTCCCGGCGTCCGGGGCGGACCGGTCCGCGCAGCGTGCCCGGCTCCGGGACCACCGGCACGGTGAAGCGTTCCGGGTCGTTGCGGCGGATGGTGGGGCTGGCCCAGGTGCCGGAGGTGCTCTCCGCCCAACTGGTGTCGCGGCGGGTCCGCTCGCCCTCGCCGGCCCGCTTGGTCAGGCTGCCGAGCAGGGTCTTCGGTCGGGTCTCGTCACTGCCCTTGCCGGTCATCGCCTCGTTGAGGGCGGCGGCCTGGTGCCGTTCGCGACTGCGCCGCTGAAGGGTGACCGAGAGGCGGACCAGCAGCGCCATCACGACAAGCACCACGCAGAGCCCGTAGCTCAGGCTGACCCAGGTGGCCGGCGGACGGCCGGCACCGAGGCCGTGGAAGATGCCGAACGGCCAGGAGAGGTACGCCAGGGAGTGCAGCGCCCGCCACACCCACTTCGGACCGATGTCGGCGAACCGGGCCCGAATGATCCCCGTCCACAGCACGCTCACCATGAGCAGCGCGGCAATGGTGCCGAGCCCGACGTAGAGGCCCCGCCCACCGACGAACGGCACGGCCGCGTCCGTCATCCCGGCCCGCCCGGTGGTGATCTTGGTAATCACGTGGAAGCCCAGACCCGCCACCCCGAGGATGCCGGTGGCCCGGTGCGCGGACTGCAACAGGACCCGGTGCCGGATGAGCAGCACCAGCCGGTCGGTGGAGAGCAGCCCCATCATCACGGTGAGGCTCAGCGCGACCAGGGCGATCACGCCGGCGAAGAACTCGGTGAAGAAGAAGCCCATCGCGTACGCCTTCTGGCCGGCGCCGGTGAGCATGACCAGCGCCCACACCGCGGCGAGCCCGGACGCGGACAGCGCCAGGATCTGACCGCGGGAGGCCACCTGGACGCCTCTACTGCTGCTGCTGGTACGGACGGCAGGCGTCGTCTCGTTCTGCATAGCCCGGGCCATGTGCTCCTCGATCGTCTCGCGGCGGCGTACCACCGGCCGACCCTGTTCCCCACTCCAGTACGCAGTCGGATGCCGGACGGATCAGCCCGCGCCGAAAAAATCTCCACGACTTGTCGAACCGTCCCCCCGCCCGGCGCGTGTAGACCCGATCCGGCCACTGACGCACATCCATACGTTGACAGTCGATGAAATCAGCTTGTAACCTTGCTGAAATTTTTCAGCATCGATGCAAGATTCAGGCAGCCCTCACTCCCCCAGGAGCTTCCGATGCACCGACGTCGACTCCGTACGGCGATCGTGGCCCTCGGCACGATCGCCACCCTGCTCGCCCCCACCGTCGTGACGGCACCCCCGGCCGTCGCCGCCCCGACCGGCGGCAAGAAGGTCATCGCCAACCTGTTCGAGTGGAACTGGCCCTCGGTGGCCAGCGAGTGCACCAGCACTCTCGGCCCGAAGGGCTACGGCTACGTCCAGGTCTCGCCCCCGCAGGAACACGTCCGCGGCGACCAGTGGTGGGTGGCGTACCAGCCGGTCAGCTACCGGATCGAGTCCCGCAAGGGCACCCGCGACCAGTTCCGGTCCATGGTCGCCACCTGCCAGGCGGCCGGCGTCAAGGTGATCGTCGACGCCGTCGTCAACCACATGTCCGGGCAGTCGGGCGGCGGCACCGGCTGGGCCGGGTCGTCGTACCAGCACCACGTCTACCCCGGCATCTACCAGGCGCAGGACTTCAACTACTGCGGCCGTAACGGCAACAACGACATCGTCAACTACAACGACCGGTACGAGGTGCAGAACTGCGAGCTGGTCAACCTGGCCGACCTGAAGACCGGCTCGGACTACGTCCGCTCGCGGCTGGCCGCGTACCTCAACGACCTGCTGTCGCTCGGGGTGGACGGCTTCCGGTTGGACGCCAGCAAACACATGCCCGCCGCCGACATCGCCAACATCCTCAGTCGACTGAACCGCCGCCCGTACATCGTGCAGGAGGTCATCTACGGTGCCGGCGAGCCCATCCGGCCCGAGGAGTACACCGGCAACGGCGACGTGCACGAGTTCCGCTACGGCAAGGACCTCGCCCGGGTGTTCCGTTCCGAGCGGTTGGCGTACCTGCGCAACTTCGGTGAGGGCTGGGGCCACCTGCCCAGCGGGGTCTCCTCGGTCTTCATCGACAACCACGACACCCAACGCGACGACGGCGGGGTGCTCACCTACCGCGACCGGGGCATCTACGCGCTGGCCAACGCCTTCATGCTGGCCTGGCCGTACGGCTCGCCGACGGTGATGTCCAGCTACACCTACAGCAGCCGCGACGCGGGCCCACCCTCGGACAGCAGCAACAAGACCCGCAACACGGTCTGCTACTCCGGCTGGGAGTGCGAGCACCGCTGGCCGGTCATCGCGAACATGGTCGGCTTCCGCAACGCCACCGAGGGCACCGGCGTCAGCAACTGGTACGACAACGGCTACCAGCACATCGCGTTCAGCCGTACCGGCAAGGGTTTCATCACCATCAACGACGAGGACTTCGCCGTCAACGGCCGCTCCTACTACACCGGCCTACCCGCCGGCCGCTACTGCGACGTCATCCACGGCACCTTCTCGGCCGGCACCTGCTCCGGCCCGGTCATCACGGTCGACACCAACGGCTGGTTCACCGCCAACATCCCCGCCCACGACGCCATAGCCATCCACCTCTCCGCCCGCCTCCCCTAACTCGAAAATCGACCGTAACTTGACGTGCGGCAGCATCCCGCGTCGCGGAGC
>NZ_PNOZ01000141.1:0-6289 GCF_002879555.1 Verrucosispora sp. ts21
TCGGCGTAGGGGGTCGTAGCGGAAGCATTCGATCTGGTCGGCGGTGCCGTTGGTGGCACCGAGGATCGAGGTGATGTTGCCGATGGCGTCGTAGCGGTAGGCGGTGCCGTACTTGGTGGTGAAGGTGCCGGGGCTGTTTTCCAGGTCGATGCTGGTGGCGTCGAGTCGACCGGTCTGCTGGTCGATGGTGTTGGTCAGCCGGACCCGTTTGCCGGAGGCACCGAGCAGGAGTTGATGGGTAGGCCCGTGGGCGTAGTAGCTGGTGGCGGCGATGTAGGTGGCGGCGCCGGTCATGGTGGTGGGGTAGCCGTTGTTGTCGTAGCCGAAGGTGAGGGTTTCGGCGGGCAGGCCACCAACACCTGGTTGGCTGCTGCTGGTGAGGTGCCCGGCCTTGTCGTAGGTGAACGTGCTGCCGTAGGTGCCGGCGAGGGCACCCTCGGCTGCCGGGATGGTCATCGTGGTGCCGGTGGGCTGGTAGCTGTTGGTGTAGCCGGTCACGGCGGTGGTGTAGTCGCTGCCGCCGTGGTGGCGGGTGGAGGAGGTCAGCTGTCCCTTGGCAAGGGTGTCGTAGACGTAGCTGGCCAGTCTGGTGCCGCTGCCGACATCGCCGGACCAGCGGCCCTTCGCCCGGGACATGGTGTCGTACTCGGTGGAGATCTTCTGCCCGCGGCCATCGATGGTGTAGGCGAGCCGGCCGGCGCTGTCGTAGTGGGTGGTGCTCGTGCCGGCGTCCGGGTCGATCTTCTGCGTCAGACGGCCAGCGAGGTCGTAGGTGTTGGTCCAGGTGTTGCCGGCAGGGTCGACGACGGTTTTGAGTTGGTTGAGCAGGTCGTAGGTGTAGGTGGTGCTCTGGAAGGTGTTCGGGTTGGTGGCCGAGGTGTACTGGTCCAGGCGGGTGACGTTGCCACGCACATCGGTGTGGCTGACGGTTTTGGTGCCACCGGTCGGGGGGACGACCGTGACGCGGTCACCGTGGTAGGTGGCGCTGGTCTGCCGCCACGTCGTGCCGAGTTTCTTGTCCACCTGGATCGTGGCCCGGTTGAGGTGGTCGTAGCCGGCTTCCTGCACGGCCGGGACGGTGTTCAGGTTGGGGTTGACCAGGCCGGAACCCGCCGCGGAGCTGTTGTGGAAAGGGCTGGTGTTGGCGGCGACGTTGCCGCGGGCGTCGTAGGTGGTGGCGGTGACGATCCGTCCACCGTTCGGGCCGGGCTGTTGCGCTTCCCTGCCGCGGCCGAGACCGTCGACGTACTGGAACGACGTCAGGTAGACAGGGCTGCCGGCGTGGGATTGCAGCGTCTCGGTCTTGGTGCGCGCGGGTGCGCTCGGTTGTCCGATGCCACTGGAGGTGATCTGGTAGCTGAACCGCAGCGACGGTACCCCGGTGGACTTGGCCTGGCCTGGCAGGTACACCTCGGCCATACGGCCGAGTGGGTCGTAGGCGAGGTCGGTGACCTTGCCGTTGGGGTCGGTGATCCTCGACGGCTGCCCGGTGTGCCGGTCGACCAAAGTGGTAGTGGTGTGGTTGAAGCCGCCGCCGACGGTGCTGGTGATGCCGTTGTCGGGCCAGTTGACAACCGGACTGTAGGTGGTCGTGGTCGTCAGCCCGGCGGGGTCGGTCGCGGTACGGATCCGACCCATGTTGTCGTAGGTGCTTCGGCCACTGGTGGTGTAGGTGGTCGGGCCGGTGTAGACGCGGGTCTCGGCGACGTTGCCGTCGAACGGGGTTTGGGAGCCTTCGACGGTGTAGGTGTCGTAGAAGGTGACCGTGCGGGATAGCAGTGTGCCGGAGCCGCAGGTGTCGCCGGACCAGGTTTCCACCCGCTCCGGAAAATTGATCATGTAGTAGGAGTTGGGTGCGTTCCGTTGGGCATAGGTGTAGGAGGTGCAGGTGTTGTCGGCGACGCCGACCTGGTTGTACTGGTGGAACCGGATCGGGAGCCCGTACGTGGACTCGTAGATGGTCCTCTCTTCGTTGGTCCGCCAGCTGCCGTCGTCGAGTTTGACCCGGTTGCTTTCCAGGCCGAGGCGGACCTGCCGAGGATTGGCGTAGCCGGGGCCGTTGGAGCTGCCCTGGATGATGTGGTCGTAGCGGGTGCTTTCGACTTCGGTGTAGGAGGCGTTGGCCGGGTTCGCGTTGTAGGTGGTCATCCGGTAGTGGCGGGTTTGCAGGGTCAGGCCGGCGCGGGCGTAGTGGTCGTCGTAGGTGTTGCCGGCGTAGTCGGTGACGGTGGTTTGTTTGATGCCGCCGCCGCTGCCGGGGTCGTAGATGTCGTGGTACATGCCGCGGAAGAAGTTCGACATCCGCACCGTGTACTTCGACGGATCCGTCCCCGAACCCTGCAGCACCCGCACCCGGTTGTAGCCGGCGAAGATGCTCCACGACTCCTCCGCGTCCGGCACGAGCGGGTTGTTCGGGTTCTTCCACGCCGGGTTGCCGACCGAGTAGTCGTACTGGGTGACCTGGTCCGGTGACCCACCCACCTGGTCTTTCACCACCACCTTCTTGACGAGGTATTTGTGGAAGATGCCGAAGCCGGGGTCGGCGCCGGGTGGTGAGTGGAAGATCGGGTAGCAGTCCTCGGTGTTGACGTCCCAGTTACCCACCTTGCCGTTGTGCCAACTGTTGTAGCCCGACTGCGTCGACCCGCCCTGCGGACACGGCTTCTGCGTCCCGTAGGTGATCTCCGTGCGCCCGCCGAAACCGTTACGGACCACCAGCAGGCGTGGCATGCGCATCGCGGACACACCGAGGCCGGACTCGTCGTAGTCGACGCGGCCGTCGCGGAAGTTCGGCTGCACGCCGTCGACGTAGTCGAAGTCCACCGGCGGCAGGTCGATCTTGTTCGTGTCCGCACCGATCAGGCCACTGGGGCGTATGTAGTCCAGGACGAAGGCCCGCTCGGTCAGGCCGGTGGGGTTGGACACCTTGTACCGCAACTGCACCCGGCCGATGTTGTTCCACGCTGCGGTGCCGGCGTTCCACTGGTAGGAGATGACGCGGTCCAGGATCCTGCTGGTGAAAAACGACTGGGTGTAGTTCCCACACGACGACGACCCACAGACCAGGTCACCGGGCACATCCGGGTAGGAGTTCGGGTTCGACGACAACGCCGGACACGACGCCGGCTCGTTGTTGAACGGATCATCCTCGGCCGTGCGCTCCACACACCGGTGCGCCCACCCGAACACCACCCGGCCGACCGGAACCGCACCCGCCTCGGTCACGTTCTTCGCGTACTCGATCTCCGACAGATACCCGCCGCGGTCGTACTCCAGGATCGACCCGCTCAACGCCCGCTTGTAATGGTTCGTCTCCCGCGTCCAGTGCAGATACGTCTCGTTCTCATTGGCATCGCGAACCCGGTCCAGGTTCCACCGCCACGGATCCCGACACGACGCCGGATACACGTCGTAGCAGGGCTCCCCCGGCTCGTCACCGAGGAACGACATCTTCCACACCGAGTCCCGCACGAACCCGAACCGGTACTCCGTACCGTCCTGCGTCCACACCTTCCAATAACCGTCGTCCTCGGCCCCACCCGCCAGGAACTCCACCCGCCACCCGAAGTCGTCGACCGGCTTCCACACCCCCGCCGTCGTCTTCACGATCTGCGTCGACTGCCCCTGCAACGAGATCGTGATATGCGACGCCCCCGCATCATTCGTCGCCGCCTCCCCGTCCTCACCATCCGGAGACTCCCAACACATCTCCGTCCGATGCGTCCGACACGGCTTGTACGTCCGCTCCACATAACCCGGCGAGTACGACCACCCCAACCCCGCCGGACCCGACTGGTTGTTCGTCCCGTGCGTCATCCCATCCACCACAGACGAGCTGTACGACAACTCCAAGCCCAGGGTCTGCCCGTACGGCAACGGCGGCTCCGGCAACGGATACGAATACGTGAACGACCCCGCGCTCTCCCCCACCTGCCACGACCCCGACGGCTTCAAATCCGTGGCCGTGTACGAACCCGTCGACCCACCCGACGCCGACGACGCCAACGCATACACACCCGTCGACTCGACCGCCGACTCCGGACCGAAACCCTCGAACACACCCGTCCGACTACCGGCGGCCGTCGCGTCGCCACCGACCTCCACCACCGCCGTCAACGTCTTCGCATACGGATCATTGGTAGCCGACACCCACACCGGATCCGCCGAACACTCCGGCACCTCAGGCGTCGTCGCCGCACACCCCGGCAACCGCACCAACGTCAACCGGTCAGCGAACGAACCCCCATACGCCTGCGCGAAATCCGAGTAATCCACCACCACCTGCACCGCACCCGCACCGGCCGCCCCGTCCGCACGGGAAAGCGCATACAGGGGGCCCGCGTTACCCAACGCCACCGACGCCGCCCGATCAAACGACCGCACCCGCACCGACCCGACCTCACCACCGGCCACGCCCCGCCCCGCCACACCCTCACCCGCGGGCGTCTCACCGGCCGGTTCGACCGTCAACCCGAACGCTTCCCGATCCCCGGCATCACCCTGAAGGTCGAGGACCGCCTCACCACCCTCAGGAAACGTGCCCGCAGGAAGGGGATCAGTCACCGTGACCTCGTCATCCGGATCCGGATCCTGCGCCTGCTGCCGCACCCCCACACTCGCCACCGACGTCGAATCACCCGGCTCCAACACCGGCCCCGCCGCAACCGCCGGGCCACGTAACTGCACCACCGGCAACAACCCCAGCAACACCGCGACCGCCAAGGCTCCCGCCCTGACCCTCCCCCGCGCCCCGAAACGGTCAAACGCAGTGCCCCCACGGCGGCCAGCAAGCATCACAACGCCCCCCGTCGATCAAGAAAATTGATCGACACGCTAGACACCCCATCGACGCCGACACAAGAGCATGATCGGCAACCGTCCAACAAGGACGGTCACCGACCGCACCCATCAGGCAGGCCGCCGGATCACACCTGCCGCCGAATACCGCCACAAAGCACGCATCAAGGGCCTACTTCTCCACCCGCCCAGCCAACACCTTCACGCAATGCGATCTTCAGAAAATTTTCAGCAAGAAAGGTTCCTGTCCGAGGCGACCTACGATGTATCACACAAGTCGTCTGCAATCAGAATAATTGAACATAACTCCCATAGGCCGACGAGCAGTTCGCCGAGACTTGCAAGCCACCCCGGCCGGGAAGATCACAGGGAGAGACCGGGGACCACCTCGTCGCCGACAGCTTTGGCCGTTCCAGCAGCGACAACCGTCTCAACTGCGGATCACCGATCCAGACGACCGAATCGCCCAACCTGCACACCTTCCTCTGCGCGGCGTCCGCAATCGCCGAGAGGCACTTTCCAGTAGTAGAGTTCTCGACCAGCGCATCCCCGGCGAAACACCAGACTCACGTGGCGAACGAGGAGATTTGAACCCACGGAAACCTCTTGTCGAGCAACCCTCGTCGGGGCTTGTCATTGATTGTCAAAACCCCTTGTTACGGAACGTAGCCATCACAAGCTTGTCACCGCTTGCCACAAATGGGCATTGACCTGCAAAGACAGCGCAGATCCATGGTCTCGCCTTGTCACTGATTGTCAATCACCAGCTGGAGTTTTCGGGGGGTAAATGGGGGGCGCGGTCGCGTCGCAGCACGGACATCCACACCATGGCAACCCCGCGCCAACCCATCCCATGGGAGAACCGACCGGTTGATACATCGCGCAGGTCGAATCGAGCCCGACAGAGCAGGAATCTCGGCTTGCCTTCTGGACCGAGATCCACCAGCCACCGCGGCGGGTCCAGCGACGGCGACCTTCCTGCGGGGAGCCGCCGGCGACACCGAAGACGGACCGACACACCCACACTGGCGATCGAGCATGGGAGTTCATGTCGGAGGGGCAACACAAACCAAAACCCAACCGGGCCCGACGCTGTCGACGTCGATCCCGTTGGTCTAGCGGCCGATCGTTGGCGGTGTTCCACTCTCGACACCTACGTGGTGGAGGCAGTAACGGGGGGGCGCTGTCGGCGCACAGCGTCGGCATCCCCGTCCCATGGTTGCCCTCCGTAGATGCGATCGTCGGGCACCCTGTCTACACACCACATCGACCGCTCCGGGACGGCCACCATGTCGCCCTCGACGACGAGCCGTTCGACGCTCCCCAGAACCGCTACGCTGGACCCCGGCTACCAGCAGGCGACCGGACACGTAACCCCACAGGAAGCAAGAGGATCTTGTAAATGAAGTAAAGAAAATCAGCTCACTTGATCTCTAGCCTCGATGATTCGTGCCTGACGCCGGCTCCTTCGGCCCGGCGGAGCTGATCGTTG
>NZ_PNOZ01000142.1:0-6165 GCF_002879555.1 Verrucosispora sp. ts21
CAACCCCACCCGCACCACCGCACACCACCCCCTGTTCCAGATCATGCTGATGGTCGGCAACACCGCCCAGCCCGATCCCGACGGATCGCCCTTCGCCGGTACGGAGATCCCCTTCGACATCGGCACCGTCAAGTTCGACCTGACCCTCTCCATCCGCGAACAGGCGGACACCAGCGGCGCCCCCGCCGGACTGAACGGCTTCCTCGAGTACGCCACCGACCTGTTCGACGAGCACACCGCCGCGATGCTGGCCGACCGGTTCGCCCGGCTACTGACCGCCGCCGTGGCCGACCCGCGCCGACGCGTCAGCGAGTTCGACCTGCTCAGTGACGAGGAGCGGGACCAGCTCCTCGTCGCCTACAACGACACCACCGTCCCGCCCACCCGGGGTTGCGTCCACGAAGCCTTCCAGGAGCAGGCCCGGCGCACCCCCGACCACACCGCCGTCACCTTCGGCGAACAACAACTCACCTACGCCGAAGTGAACCGACGCGCCAACAGGCTGGCCCACCGACTCGTCGCGGCCGGCGTCACACCACAATCCACCGTCGGCGTCCTCATGCACCGTGGCGCCGACCTCGTCATCGCCAGCCTCGCCGTACTCAAGTGCGGAGCCGCCTACGTACCGGTCGGCACCACTCTGCCACCAGCCCGGGTACGCACCATCATGACCGACGCGAACGCCCCCGTACTCCTGGTCGACAGCCACGCCAGCACCAACCCCGCACTGGCCGAAGAGCACACACACGGCACCGTCGTCGTCGCCTTCGACAGCCCGACCGATGATCAGACCGGCAGTCGCGATGACGACCTGAACCTGCCGTTGGACGATCAGTCCCTGATGTACGTCATGTTCACCTCCGGCTCCACCGGTCGCCCCAAGGGCGTGGGTGTCACCCACCACAACGTTCGCGAACTCGTCAACGACCGCTGCTGGAACGCGGCACACCATCGGCGGATGCTTGTGCACTCCAACTACGGCTTCGACTCCTCCACCTACGAGATGTGGGTGCCGCTGCTGCTCGGCGGCGAACTCGTCATCGCGGCAGGCGAAGGCGCCGACCTGGCGGAGATCGCGCGCACCATCACCCGGTACGACGTCACCGCCGCCTACTTCACCATGGGCCTGTTCCACATCATGGCCGACGAAGGGCTGGACACCCTGGCCCGGTTGAAGGAGGTCTGGACCGGAGGTGACGTGGCCTCCCCCGCCGCCGTCGCGCGGGTGCTGGAACACTGCCCGGACACGGTGCTGGTGCACAGCTACGGCCCGACCGAGGTCACCTTCGCCTCCCACCAGCAGCGGTTCGACACCGACCGGGGCGAGTTCGGCGGGGTCCACCTGGGCCGGCCGCTGGACAACAACCGCACGTACGTGCTCGACGAGCGGCTGCGCCCGGTGCCCCTGGGCGGCACCGGCGAGCTGTATCTGGCCGGCGAGCAGGTCGCCCGCGGCTACCTCGGCCGACCGGGGCTGACCGCCGAACGCTTCGTCGCCGACCCGTTCGACCCGGCCGGCGGCCGGATGTACCGCACCGGTGACCTCGTCGCCTGGAACGGCCGGGGTGAGCTGCGCTTCGTCGGCCGCGCGGACGGGCAGGTCAAACTCCGCGGCTTCCGCATCGAACTCGCCGAGATCGAAGCCACCATCACCGCGGATCCGGCCATCGGTCAGGTCGCCGTGATCGTCCGCGAGGACCGGCCCGGCGACAAGCGGCTCGTCGCGTACATCGCGCCCGCCCACGGGGCAGCCGCCCGGACCGACGCCGACTGGGAGGCGGCCGTACGGCAACGAACCGCACGGACCCTGCCCGACTACATGGTCCCCTCGGCGGTGGTGGTCCTTGATCAGCTACCGGTCACCGTCAACGGCAAACTCGACCGCCGCGCCCTGCCCGCCCCCCAGCAGCAGCAGCGCGTCG
The DNA here is from genome assembly GCF_002879555.1 of Verrucosispora sp. ts21. NCBI lineage: Bacteria > Bacillati > Actinomycetota > Actinomycetes > Micromonosporales > Micromonosporaceae > Micromonospora > Verrucosispora sp. ts21. The sequence continues at coordinate 1,923 of NZ_PNOZ01000142.1, forward strand.
GCCGTGCCGCCCGCACCCCGAACGAGGAGCTCATGTGCGACCTCTTCGCCGAGGTCCTCGGAGTTCCCACGGTCGGCATCGACGACGGCTTCTTCACTCTCGGCGGACACTCTCTGCTGGCCACCAGACTGGTGAACCGGATCCGGGCGGTCTTCGCAACGGAGATCGGTGTCCGGGACGTCTTCGGAACGCCGACCCCGCTGGGGCTTCTCGACCGGATCCGTGAGCTGGCCGGTACGCCCGTGCGGCCTGCGCTGGTGGCGTCCGCACCGGATGGCCCGGTGCCGTTGTCCTACGCGCAGCGCCGTCTCTGGTTCCTCGGGGAACTCGACGGCCCGAGTGCGATCTACAACATCCCCGTCGCCATCCGACTGGACCAGGCGATCGACCCGGACGTCCTGGCGGCGGCCCTCGCCGACGTCGTCGAACGGCAGGAGGTGCTGCGCACCGTCTACCAGGTCACCGACGGCGAGCCCCATCAGGTCGTTCTCGACGGGGTACGCCCCGAGGTGACCGTGCGGGACCTGACCCCCGACGAGGTGTCGGCGGCGGTGGACGCGGCGGCCGGACACGTCTTCGACCTGGCCACGCAGATCCCCGTACGGGTCTGGCTGCTGCGCCCGGCCGGTGCGCCCCAGGTGTTGGTGGTGGTCCTGCACCACATCGCCGGTGACGGCATGTCGATGGCACCGCTGCTGCGGGACCTGTCGGCGGCGTACGCAGCGCGGACCGTGGGACAGCAACCGCAGTGGGCGCCCCTGCCGGTACGGTACGTCGACTACACCCTCTGGCAGCGGGATCTGCTCGGCGCGGCCGACGACCCGGACAGCCTCCTGGCCCGGCAGCTCGACTTCTGGCGGCACACCCTGGCCGGCGCACCGCAGGTGCTGGAGTTGCCCGCCGACCGGCCCCGCCCGGCGCGGGCCAGTCACCAGGGCGACGCCGTCCCGTTCACTGTGGACCCGGCCACCCATGCCGCGCTGCGTCAGGTGGCCCGTGCCGCCGGCACGTCGATGTTCATGGTGGTGCAGGCCGCCTTCGCGGTGCTGCTGTCCCGGACGGGCTCCGGCACCGACATCCCCATCGGCACCGTGGTGGCGGGTCGGGACGACGAGGCCCTCGACGACCTGGTCGGGTTCTTCGTCAACACCCTCGTGCTGCGGACCGATGTCTCCGGTGCCCCCACCTTCACCGAACTGCTGGCCCGGGTTCGGGAGACCGACCTGGCCGCATACGAGCACCAGGACATTCCCTTCGAGCGTCTCGTCGAGGAGCTCAACCCGGCCCGCACCACCGCGCATCACCCGCTGTTCCAGGTGATGCTGATGGTCCGGAACGCCGTCGGGGCCGATTCCGACGGATCCCCGTTCGCCGGCACCGAGGTCGGGTTCGAGATGGGCACCGTCAAGTTCGACCTGACCCTCTCCGTCGCCGAACGGCAGGACCCCACCGGCGCCCCCGACGGGATGGACGGCATCCTCGAGTACGCCTCCGACCTGTTCGACACCGAGACGGTCCACGACCTCTGCGCCACCTTCATCCGGCTGCTCGGCGCATTCGCCACCGCACCCGACGCCCCCGTCGGGCGGCACGACCTGCTCACCGCCGACCAGCGTCACACCCTGCTGAACACCTTCAACGACACCGGGGTTTCCGCACCGGACCTGCGGGTCACCGAGGTGTTCGCCCACCAGGTCGCCACCGGCCCGGACCGGATCGCGCTTATCGACGGCGACACCCGGATGACGTACGCCGAACTCGACATCGCCGCCGACCGGCTCGCCCGGCATCTCGTGACGGTCGGCGTACGGCGCGGGGACATCGTGGGGGTGCTGCTGGAGCGTGGCCTGCCGATGGCCGTCGCCGTCCTCGCCACGCTGCGCGCCGGTGCCGCGTACGCCCTGCTCGATCCGGAATTTCCGGACGCCCGGCTGACCGCCCTGGCCGACGACGCCGCACCGGCCGCGCTGGTCACCGCGAACGACCTGGCCGGTCGGCTCGGCACGGCGCGTCCCGCAGTCACCGTGCTGGTCGACGAGGCAGGCGCCGTCCCCGGTGCGGCACCGGCGGGTGTGCCCGCCCTACCTGCCGGCGACCCCGGGGACCCGGCCTGCATCATGTTCACCTCCGGCTCCACCGGAACGCCCAAGGGGGCGCTCGCGTCCCACCGAGCCATCGTCGGAACCCTCACCGGCCAGGACTTCGTCGACTTCGGACCGGACCAGGTGTGGTTGCAGAGCGCGCCGGTCTCCTGGGACGCGTTCGCGCTGGACTTCTGGGGCCCGCTGCTGCACGGCGCCAGCTGCGTGCTGCACCCCGGCCAGCGGCCGGAGCCAGCCCGGATCGCCGAACTGGTCGCCCGCCACGGGATCACCACCATGTGGCTGTCGGCCGGGCTGTTCAACGTCATGCTCGACGAGTACCCCGACACGCTCGCCGCCGTCGGGCAGGTGATGACCGGTGGTGAGGCGCCCTCGGTGGAGCACCTGGCCCGGGCCCGCCGTCTGCTGCCCCGACAGCGCCTGATCCACGCGTACGGGCCGGTGGAGAGCATGATCTTCACCAACTGCCACCAGGTCCAGGCACCGCCTGACCATGCGCCGGTCCCGGTCGGTGCGCCACTTGTCAACCGCGCCTGCTACATCCTCGACGATGAGCTGCGGCCGGTCCCGGTCGGCGTCACCGGCGAGATCTATGTCGCCGGTACCGGGCTGGCCGACGGGTACCTGCGCCAGACCGCGCTGACCGCCGAGCGCTTCGTCGCCAACCCGTTCGATCCGGCCGGCGCCCGGATGTACCGCACCGGCGACCTGGCCCGCTGGACCCGCGACGGCGCGGTGGCGATCGTCGGACGGGCCGACGACCAGGTCAAGATCCGGGGATTCCGGATCGAGCCCGGTGAGATCGCGGCGGTGCTCGCCCGACAGCCTGGCGTCGGCGGGGTGGCCGTGATCGTCCGTGAGGACCGGCCCGGCGACAAACGGCTCGTGGCGTACCTGACGCCTGCTGTGGAGGGGTCGGAGCTGGACGAGGCCGAGCTGCGCCGCGCCGCGGCCGAGACACTCCCCGCCCATCTGGTGCCGGCCGCCTTCGTGGTGCTGGAGCGGCTGCCGTTGGCCGCCAACGGCAAACTCGACCGTCGCGCCCTGCCCGCACCGCAATACGGCCAGAGCACCGGACGTGCCCCCCGTACTCCCAACGAGCACCTCATGTGCGACCTGTTCGCCGAGGCCCTGGTCGTCCCCGCAGTCGGCGTCGACGACGGCTTCTTCGACCTCGGCGGACACTCACTGCTCGCCACCAGACTGGTGAACCGGATCCGGGTGGTCTTCCGCACCGAGATCGGGGTGCGGGACGTGTTCCAGGCTCCGACCCCGGCCGGACTGCTGCACCGCATCCGGGAACTGGCTGGCACGCCCGTACGGCCCGCGCTGGTGGCAACCGAGTCGACCGGTCCGGTGCCGCTGTCGTACGCCCAGCACCGGCTCTGGTTCATCAACGAACTCAACGGCCCCAGCGCTGTCTACAACATCCCTGTCGCACTCCAACTGGACCACGACCTTGACGCGGACGTCCTGGCCGCCGCCCTGACCGACGTCCTGCACCGCCAGGACGCCCTGCGTACGGTCTTCCGCACCATCGACGGCGAACCCCACCAGGTCATCCTCGATGACCCCGGACCAGGACTGACCGTTGAGGACCTCACCCCCGACCAGCTACCCGCGGCCGTCGAGGCCGCTGTCGGACACGTCTTCGACCTCAGCACCGATCCGATGCTGAAGACCTGGCTCCTCCGACCCACCGGCGCTCCCCAGGTGCTGGTCGTCGTCCTCCACCACATCGCCGGCGACGGCGCCTCCATGGCGCCCCTGCTGCGCGACCTCACCGTCGCCTACCAGGCCCGCGCCGCCGGCCACGCACCCGGCTGGACTCCGCTGCCGGTCAGCTACACCGACTACACCCGCTGGCAACGGGATCTCCTCGGCGACGCGAACGCCCCCGACAGCCTGCTCGCCGGGCAACTCGACTACTGGCGCACCACCCTCGCCGACGCGCCGCAGGTCCTGGACCTCCCGGCCGACCGGCCGAGGCCGGCCCGTGCCAGCCACCGTGGCGACGCCGTCCGGTTCACCCTGGACGCGGCCGGCCATGCGGCGCTGCTGCGGGTGGCCCGCACCACCGGTACGTCGGTGTTCATGGTGTTGCAGGCCGCGTTCGCCGCCCTGCTGTCCCGGATGGGCTC
>NZ_PNOZ01000143.1:0-5983 GCF_002879555.1 Verrucosispora sp. ts21
GCGTGGGGTGGGTCAGGGGTTAGGGGGTGAGGGCGATCAGGGAGAAGAGGGCGCCGTCGGGGTCGCGGAGGGCGGTGACGCGGCCGGCGGGGATGTCGCGGGGTGGGACGAGGATGGTGCCACCGAGCTCGGCGGCGCGGGCGGCCGTGGCGTCGGCGTCGGCGACCGAGAAGTAGAGCGTCCAGTAGGCGGGGGAGTCGGCGGCGAAGGCCTCTTCGCGCGGGGGCATCATGCCGGCCACCATCCGGTCGCCGAGCCGCCAACCGGTGTACGAAGTCTGTCCCATCGGCTCCTCCTCGGGCTGCCACCCGAAGACCAGCTCGTAGAAGATCCGCGCGCCGTCCGGATCGGGGGTGACCAGCTCGGTCCAGCACATCGCGCCGGGTACGTCGAAGACCTCGGCGCCCGGGAACGACATCGGCTGCCAGACGCTGAACGCGGCACCGGCCGGGTCACTGAAGACCGCCATCCGCCCTCGGTCGAAGACCTCGAACGGCGGTACGACCACCTGCCCGCCGGCTCGCTCCACCCGCCCGGTGACCAGGTCGGCGTCGTCGGTGGCGACGTACGTCGACCAGATCGGCACCTGGTCCGGTACGGCCGGCGGCCCCACCCCGGCGACGGCCCGGCCGTCGAGCTGGAAGGTCGTGTAGCCGCCCGCCTCGGGTTCGGGGTCCACCCGTCCGGTCCAGCCGAACAGCTCTGGGTAGAACCGCCGGGCCCGGTCGAGCCCTGGCGTGGCCAGGTCGGCCCAGCACGGCGTGCCCGACGGGACGCTGGCCACTGCTACCCCTCTCGACCCCGGCGGTGGCCGTCGCCCGACCACCCCTCACCGGCATCGTGGCACCGCCGGAGCATGATCCGGGTCGGAAACCGGGGGAACGTCAGCTGAACCGGCGACCCTCGTCCCGGCGGTACGCCCAGCCGGCCAGGGCGGCCAGCACCACCACCCAGACACCGAGCATGACCAGGGAGAGCAGGTTGACCGAGTAGTCGCCGACCGCCGCCCACATCAGCTCCACCGCACCCCGGGTGGGCAGGTACGGCGCGATCGCCTCGATGAAACCGGGTGCCTGATCCGGGGCGGAGAGCAGGCCACCACCGAAGGCGAGCGGGAAGAAGACGAGCTGCGCCACCACGATCGCCGCCTTGCTGGGCAGCGAGTACCCGATGGTCAGCCCCATCAGGGTGAACGGTACGGAGATGACGGTGACGGTGACCAGGGCCAGCAGGAACGACGCCGGGTCGATCCTGGCCTCGGTCAGGGTCGCGGCGATCACCACCACGGGGACCAGCGAGAGGTAGGTGAGGACCAGCCCGGCCATGACCCGGCCGGCGAAACGCGGTGCCGACCCGGCCGGCAACGTCCGGGTGTACGGGTTCCAGGGCTGGTCACGGTCCTCGGCGACACCCACGCCGTACTGGAAGATGTTGGCGCTCATCACCGAGAAGGTGACCATCGCGGCGGTGGCGTAGGTGGCGCCCACCGGGTCCTTGCCGGCGAAGGGCACCACGAAGAAGAGCATCGCGGCGGCGGGGAAGAACGCGCTACCGAAGATCGCGACCGGGATGCGGACGGTCTCCAGCAGTTGGTAACGCGCGTGTACCAGGGCGAGTTGCACGTCGAGATCCCCTCAGGCAGCGGCGGCTGGCGCGGCGTCGGTGGCGGTGATGGCCAGGAACGCCTCTTCCAGCGAGGTCGGGCGCACCTCCAGGTCGCGGAACTCGACTCCGCTGGCGACCAGGTCCCGCACCAGTTGGTCGGCGTCGGCGGTGAGCAGGTGGGTACGGCCGTCGACGTGCTCGGTGCGTACCACCCCGGGCAGCGGGGGCAGCGTCTCGGCGGTCAGGCTCACCCGGCGTACGCCGACCACGGCCCGGACCGCGTCGACGGTGTCGTCGGCGAGCACCCGTCCCTGGCCGATCACCACCACCCGCCGGGCCAGCGCCTCCACCTCTTCCAGGTAGTGGCTGCTCAGCAGCACCGTGCCGCCGTCGGCGTGGAACGCCCGGATGGCTTCCCACAGGGTGTGGCGGGCCTCCACGTCCAGTCCGGTCGTGGGCTCGTCGAGCACCACCAACCGGGGGCGACCGACGAAGGCCAGCGCCACCGCGAGCCGGCGCTTCTGTCCACCGGACAGCCCGCCGCACTGCCGCCGGACCAGGTCTGCCAGGCCGAACCGGTCGAGCAGGTCGCCCCGGGGCACCGGGTCCGGGTAGTGGGCCGAGACGAAGTCGACCACCTCGCCGACCCGCAGCGTGCCGGGCAGCCCGGTCTCCTGCGGGGTGACGCCGATCTGCCGCCGACTCGCCGGGTCACGCGGGTCACCGCCGTTGAGTTCCACCCGCCCCGAGCTGGGCTTACGCAGCCCGACCAGCAGACTGATCAGGGTGCTCTTGCCGGCACCGTTGGGCCCCAGCAGGCCGACCAGCTCACCGGCCCGTACCTCAAGGTCGACCTGGTCCAGGGCGAGGACGTCGCCGTACCGGCGGCTGACCCGCTCGGCACGGGCGAGGATGTCTCTTTCCACGATATTGATCATTCTCGGTTCACCGGGTGGTGGCAATACGCCGGTCAGCCCAACGGTGCGGGCAGTGGCGCGCTGTGCAGCACCGACATCCGGGAGACCGCCCGGGTGAGCACCACGTAGAGCCGGTGCAGCCCGCGCGGCTCGGCCGCCACGATGTCGGCCGGTTCGACGACGACGACGTGGTCGTACTCCAGGCCCTTGACCACGGTGGCGGGGACGACAGTGACGCGCGGACCGCCGCCCGCATCGGCGGCGGTCGCGGTCTCGATGCCGGCCGCCGCCAGCGCCGCGACCAGCCGGTCCACCGCGTCGTCGGCGGCGATCACCGCGACCGACCCCTCGTGGGCGAGCGCCGCGCCCACCTCGGCCACCGTCGCCCCGACAAGATCCGTCACGGTACGCACCGTGAGCACCCCGTCGCGGCGCAACGACTCGGCCGGCGGTACGTCCACGGCGAGCGACGGCAGCAACCGGTTGGCGAAGGCGAGCACGTCCGCCGGTACCCGGAAACCGACTGTCAACGGCACCACCGTCGCGTCCGGCTTACCGAGGTGACGAAGGGTGACCCGCCAGTCGGTGGCCGCCCACGGCGCGGTCGCCTGGGCCAGGTCCCCGAGCAGGGTCAGCGAACCGTGCTCGCTGCGCCGAGCGATCACCCGGCACTGCATGGCCGAAAGGTCCTGCGCCTCGTCGACCACCACATGCCCGTAGCTGCCCGGCCGCTCGATCAGCCCGGCCGCCTCGTCGATCAACACCGCGTCGGCGGCGCTCCACCGGGTGGCCTTAGGCGTACGCCCCAGCTTCGTACCGGACCGGGGCCTGCTGCTCCCTGGTGCGCCGCCGCCGGTGGGCGTCGGAGTGCTGTCCTGGCCGGTCAGCAGGGTCTGCTCGGCGGGGGTGAGCAGGCCGTCGGCCGCTGCGGCGAGCCGGGCGGGGTCGGCCAGCAGCGCGTGCACCAGCCCGTCCGGGGTCAACGCCGGCCAGACTGCGTCCAGGAAGGTCGTCACCGGCTTCGACCGGCCCATCCGGCGCAGCCACGCCTCGCTCGGCGATTCCGCCCGCCGGGCCTCCGCCTGCCGTTGCAGCAGCCCGACCACCCGGGCGCGCACCCGCTCCCGACCGAGGGCGTACGGCAACTGCTCGGCCCGGGTCTCCTGGACCAGCCGGTGCAGCGGCTCCAGCCCGATCCGCCAACGGAACGAGCCGTCGGAGACGACGATCGGCTCGGTCGACTCACCGACGTACGCGTCGACCGCCCGGCGCAGCACCTCCGCCATCCGGGCGTCGTGCTTGATCACCGCCACGGCCGGCGGGTCCACCGCCCGCACCACCACCCGGTCGACCAGGTCCTCGACGGTCGCCTGCTCGACCTCCACCTCGCCGAGGGCGGGCAGCACCGCCGCGATGTACGCCAGGAAGGCCCGGTTCGGCCCCACGACCAGCACCTTCGACCGGCGCAACCGCTCCCGGTGCAGATAGAGCAGGTACGCGGCCCGGTGCAACCCGACAGCGGTCTTCCCGGTCCCCGGAGCACCCTGTACGCAGATCGACTCGGACAGGTCGGCGCGGACCAACTCGTCCTGCTCGGGCTGGATGGTGGCGACGATGTCCCGCATCGGCCCCACCCGGGGCCGCTCGATCTCGGCGGTGAGGATCCGGCTGGCGGTGCCGAGTTCCTCGCCCCGGTCCAGGTGCTCGTCCTCGAAGCTGGTCAGCCTCCCGTTGTCGAACCCGAACCGACGCCGTACCGCCAACCCTTGCGGGTCGCGGGCGCTGGCCTGGTAGAACGCCCGGGATACCGGTGCCCGCCAGTCCAGCACCAGCGGTTCGCCCTGCTCGTCGGTCACGTGCCGGCGCCCGACGTGATAACGCCGTCCGGCGTGCTCGCCGTACCCGGCGCTGGCGGCCTGCTCCGTGTAGTCGCCGTCCTCGATGCCGGTGGTGGCCGCGGTGCCGGCGGTGTTCGTGGGCGTGGTGTCGGCGGTGGCTCCGGTGTCGGCGGTGGCTGTGAGGTCGAGGTCGGTGGTGGCTGCGGTATCGGTGGCGGTCGCGAGGTCGCTGGTGGCGGTGTTGCTGGTGTCGGTGGTGGCTGGGGTGGTGCTGCCGAAGTCGAGACGACCGAAGAAGAGTGGGGTGCGGGGGTCGTCGGCCAGTTCCGCGACCCGCCGGGCAAGGTGACGGCCGAGCTGCTCGGCGGTGTACCTGTCCCCAGCGACCTTGTCGCCTGTGGCGAAGAGCGCCTCGGCGCGTTCCCGCATCCGGGCCAACGCGGCTCGGGAGTCGGACAGGTGTGCCTGCTCGGCGGCCAGTTCGTCGTCGAGCGTCGGCGGGCGGTGCGGTGTGGGTTGCGTGGGTTGCGGGAGCTGTTGGGCGTGCAGGCTCATCCACGTACTCCTTGACACGGGAAGAAGGCTGCCGCTCGCGTTTCCGACTGTCGGCCGGCGCGGGGGACGTCCGCTCCGGTGCTACTCACCGCGGCCGTCGGGCGGGACAGGAAGCCTACTCTTCCCCGGGTCAGCAGCAACCGGATTTCGTACCGGCGTCGGGTGGTGCTGGGTCACCTGGTGCGGGGTTGGCCACTTCGGTGCCGGTCCGCTGAGCCGGTCAGCGGCGACGGGGATACGGTCGGGGCATGGTCGAGCGCGTCGCCCGCCCCCGGGTCGGGCACATCCAGTTCCTCAACTGCCTACCGATCTACTGGGGCCTGATGCGCTCCGGTGCCCTGCTCGACGTCGACCTGTACAAGGACACGCCGGACCGGCTCAACGCCGCACTCGTCGGCGGTGACCTGGACATCGGGCCGATCTCGCTGGTCGAGTACCTGCGTCACGCGGACGAACTGCTGCTCCTGCCCGACCTGGCGGTCGGCAGCGACGGCCCCGTGCTGTCGGTCAACCTGGTCAGCACGCGCCCGCTGGCCGAGCTGGACGGGGCCCGGGTGGCCCTCGGCTCCACCTCGCGGACCGGAGTCCTGCTCGCGCAACTCCTGCTGCGCGAGCGGTACGGCGTGCAGCCCGAGTACTTCCGATGCCCGCCCGATCTGACCCAGATGCTGCTGGAGGCGGACGCGGCGGTGCTGATCGGTGACGTGGCCCTGCGCGCCCTCTACGAGGCACCCAGCCGTGGCCTGACGGTCACCGACCTGGGTCAGGCCTGGCGGGAGTGGACCGGACTGCCGATGGTCTTCGCCGTCTGGGCCGCCCGTCGCGACTTCGCCGCCGCCCACCCCGGCCTGGTCAAGGGGGTGCACGACGCGTTCCTGCGCTCGCGTGACCTCTGCCTGGCCGAACTCGACCAGGTCGTCGAGTCGGCGGCCCGTTGGGAGCCCTTCGACGCCGCCACCCTGGCCTCCTACTACGAGGCCCTGGACTTCTCCCTGGGCGACCGCCAGGTAGCGGGCCTCCGCGAGTTCGCCCGCCACGCCACCGCCCTGGGCCAGACCCCCGCCCTCC
>NZ_PNOZ01000144.1:0-5874 GCF_002879555.1 Verrucosispora sp. ts21
ATCTACACGCCGACGAACAGCGCATCTCGGCGATCACCGTGAATCACCCAGGCTAGAAGCAAATGGATCGAGCGCGGCTGCAAGCAGCGAGGAAGCATCGAACGTGCCGCCTGCAGGCGAGACGTGACGACAGTAGACGGGGGGTAGCCGAGTTGAACCGCACGGGATGACAGCCGAAGACAGCAGGATTACACCACGCCACGGGACGTGACCACGCCGCGCCGAAGTGCCGGTAGCAGGCGAAGGAGCGGCGGCGTAGTACTCGCGTTCGAGGTCGTTCATGGTGGGAGGGTCGCCCGCTACTTCGAGCGCCAGTTGCGGATGCAAGCGGCTCAGGCTCGGGTGACTGTTAAGGCGTGACTGCTGCGGATCCCGAACCACCTGCTGCTCATCAGCAGGCCCTCGGATGCTCACCCCAGGTCGCCGAAGTAGCCCTCTTCCTCGCCGAGCAGTAGCGGCACGTCGTAGACGGACATGTCCGCTCGGGTCCGCGCGTAGCGCACCCGGTGGCGCCAGCGTCCGTGTTCGAACGCTACGTCGGCGTCGATCTCCGCCACCACGGTTGGTTCTACCTGGGCGTACGGCAGCGGTTCCGGCCGGTCCAACTGGCCGGACCAGGACGCGGGCAGCGGCTGCGGCCACGGGTGGGCCACGCTGCCGGGGCGCGGCATGCGTGGCGGCGAGAGCAGCTCGGCCAGCGCCGCACGCTGGTCCAGGGTTAGCGGGTGGGAGCGGCCGGTGTACCGCAGCCGTCTCCGTCGGTCGAATCGGCCCAGCAGCACGGTCTCCGGTCGGCTGAAGCCGCCGGTCACCCCACCGATGATCGCCTCGGTGACGATCCGCGTGCGGGACTTCCACCAGCCTCGCCGGCCGGGCTCGTACCGGCTGCTCAGGCGCTTGCTGACCACGCCTTCGATGCCCGCGGCGACCGTCCAGTGCAGCAGCCAGTCCGTCACCTGCAGCATGTCGGTTGTCTGCGGGGTCAGGGTGAGCTGTGCCGGCGCGTCGACGAGCAGCCGCTCCAGCCGGGCTCGACGTTGCGCCAGCGGCATGTCGAGGACCACCTGCCCGTCGGCGTCGGCGAGCAGGTCGAACAGCACGTAGTGGGCGGGACGCTCGCGGGCCAGGCGCAGCAGGTCGCGGCCGGCGGTGACCCGGCGTTGGAGCTGGGCGAAGTTGGTGCGGCCGCGTTCCCAGACGATTAGCTCGCCGTCGAGCACAACGCCTGGCGGGACGACGGCTCGGATCGCCCGGGTGATGTCTACAGGCAACGTCAGATATCGGAACTGATGGAATTCCCGGTTCTGAGCGAGGCGGGCCGCGCGATGAGACCTGCATCGCGGCTCCGTGATACGGCGGCGAAAGGAGCGCCTGGCCGCGGGAGGACTCTGCACGGAGGAGTAACCGCCGCGCGGGCCACCCTCGACGCCGCCTATGCCGTGAAGGGCGGTGCGCGGCATTCGCAACGGCGCACCTCACACGGTCCGCACTGCATCGGTCCGCGTGCCCGCGACACTGACCGCCGCCCTTCAGCGGCCGGACAGCCGGTACGGGCTGTGCGCGGAGCGCTGGATTGCCGACGCGGCGTCGAGGGCTCAGGCGGCGGGTGGTATTACGGCCTGGATGAGGTGTGGGCCTGGTTTGGTGAGGGCGTTGGACAGTTGTTCGGCGAGTTCTTCCGCGGTGGTGGCGCGGGTGGCGGGCACGCCGAAGGACTCCGCTAGGCGCACGAAGTCGATTGGGGGATTGGTCAGGTCGAACTGGGGGTTGGTGTCTGGGTCGTTGGTGCCGGGGCGCCGGCTGTAGTAGTTCCATTCCTGGCGCAGGATGGCGTATGAGTGGTTGTCGAGTATCACGGTGGTGACGTTCAGTTGCTCACGTGCCTGGGTCCAGAGCGCGGTGGGTGTGTACATGGCGCAGCCGTCGGCGATCAGGGCCACCACCGGTCGGTCGGGGGCGGCGACGGCGGCGCCGACGGCGAGGGGCATTCCGTCGCCCATGGCGCCGCCGGTCTGCATGAGTACGTCGTGGCGGGGAGCTCCGGCGGTGGCGTGCGCGAGCGCGGTGCCTGAGCTGACGCTCTCGTCGATGACGATCGCTCGTTCGGGTAGCAGCGCGGCGACGACGTCGCACCAGCTCTGCAGGGTGAGAGGGCCGGTGGGCAGTTGCGGGCGTCGGGGTTCGGTGACGCGGGCTGTCGTGTCGGGGGCGACCAGGTCGGCTAGTTGCGTTAGCGCGGCCTCGGCGTCTTGGCCCACCTCGGCGAGCACATGGGTCGTAGCGTCTGGGGGAACGAGGCAGCTGGGTTTGTCGGAGTAGGCGAAGAAGGCTACGGGTGCTTTCGCGCCCGCGATGATGACGTGGTGTGCCCCGGCCAGCTGTTCGAGGGCCTGGTCGGGGTAGAAGCCCAGCCGGGGGAACGTGGGTAGGCCTGCGCCGTGTTCGACCCGGTTGGAGTAGAGCTCCTGCAGGACGCGGACGCCGGTGGCGGCGGCGATACGGCTCGCCGCGCAGAGACCGGCCTCGCGCAGGGCGGGTCCTCCGATCACCAGGGCGGCGGTATCGCCGCTGCGGATGATCTGCGCGACCTGGTTGATGATGTCGGGATCAACTGCGGGCGCGGGCTGTGGGGTGGCGGGGACGCCTACCGCTGCGCCGTCGGACCACGAGACGTCCGCTGGCATGATCACGGTCGCGATCTGTCCTGGTGGCTTCACCGCGTCGGCCAGGGCCGCGGCGGCGTCGGTCCCTGCGCCGGCGGGGTTCTCGGGGCGGCGCACGGGACCGCGCAGCCAGCCGCCCAGGGCGGCGATGTCGGAGGCCAGGGGTGGGTCGACGGCGTTGTGGTAGGTCGGGTGGTCGCCGACGATGTTCACCACCGGTGAGTTAGCTCGCCGGCTGTTGTGCAGGTTCGTCAGCCCGTAGGCGAACCCCGGACCGAGGTGCAGCAGCGTCGCCGCTGGCTTGCCGGCGATGCGGGCATAACCGTCGGCCGCGCCGGTCACCACACCCTCGAAGAGAGCGAGTACCCCGCGTAGCTGCGGCACCGAGTCAAGCGCTCCGACCAGGTGCAGCTCGGTGGTTCCGGGGTTGGTAAAGACGACTTCTACCCCGCCGTCTGCCAACGTGCGCATCAGTGCTTCCGCGCCGTTCACGTTCTACCCCTCTCCGCCTGTACCCGGAGCGGTAGAATAAGGGACGAAGTCCTTACGAGAGCCTAAAAGGTATTTGGGTGCTACCTTCGAGTGGCAGTGAGTCAGGCAGAGGGGAACTGGCGAGGCGATGAGACCGGACCGTGTTGCTGAACGCCCCTACCAGGCCCGCCGGTTCGACATCAGCGTCGACCGCCCGTTCGAGGACTTCCGGCGGCAGTACGAGGAAGCGGTCCCGCCGTACGACCCAACGGCGTTCAACGCGTTGGTGGCTCGCGGTGCACCCTGGTCCGACGTGCTGAGCCTGATGCGGGAGCGCGCCCCCAACGGTTTCCTCATCTACTGGAGCAGCGGTGACCTGCAGCCGATGATGAGCCTGGCGGGCGACTCGGCGCAGTCAGTGGAGTATCTGATGGGAAACCACACCATCGCCGAACGGATGTTCCGCCACGACCCGACGGTCATGTTGTACGCGCCGCTACGCACCGCCATCAGCAGTGGCTCCGGTGGTACGCGGTTGACGATCGAGCAGCCCAGTTGCGCGATGGGCTCCTTCGGCGTCGACGCGATCCACGCTGTAGGCGTCGAACTCGACCGGAAGGTGGCGGCCCTGCTAGACCATCTTGGACTGCCGATCCCAGCGCAACTGTCCGCCTGAGTTTCGCGCGAGCCGATACAACTCGAGCCAGGCCGTCCTCGGTTGACAGCCGGCGGGTCGAGGTTCGTCGGCGTCACCAGCGCATCGTGATCGATGATGCCCTGAACGAACCCCTCGGTGTCACGAACACTGTCATCACGTTCAACCGACGAAGCTCCGGTGAGATTGAAGCGGACGTACCACGTCCTGCGACGCCGCCGGTAAAGACTGGTCGATCTGCCTTGCCCGGTGACCGGCCCCGTGGTGTCGGGGCCGGCCGCCGAGCTCAGATCACGGACTGTTTGGTGTTCGGCAGGCCGTCGACGATTGACTTCTGCACGTTGATCGTTTGCGCGATGATCTCGTGGGGTGTGTTGGCCATCCACTGCATCACCGAGATGTCCTCGAAGCGCGGGTGCCGGAACATCTCCAGGAACACCAGCGGCTCGTCGCCGGTGTTCTCGATGTAGTGCCCGTACGCGAAGGGCACGTAACCCACGTCGCCGGCCTGGAAGTCGAACGTCCGGGCGGCGGCCTGCGACGCGAAGACACCCATCCGTCCGGTGCCGGAGATGTAGTACTGCCATTCGTCGGTGGTGGGATGCCAGTGCAACTCACGCATCCCGCCCGGCTCGACCTCCACCAGGGCTGCGGCGGTGGTCACCGACGCGGCGAAGTTGGTCGAGTCGGTGACCCGGACCGTCCCACCCCGGAAGCGTTGCGGTGTCTGCGCGAGCATCCGGTGCTTAAAGCTTCGCGGAATGTCGCCGGTGGGGCTGACCACCCGGTCCTGTTGCAGCGGCGGCGGAACGTCGCCCTGGAAGATGTACTTCTCCCGCTCGGGCAGGTTCTGCATCTGTTCCATCGTCCAGCCGAAGTTCTTGGCCAGGACGCGCTTGGGCGTGTGCGCGAAGAAGTCACTGAGCAGGAACGTGTTGTTCTCCGAGAACACGCCGTCGTCGAAGACCAGCAGGAACTGGCAACCGTCCTCGAGTGCCTGGATGTTGTGCGGGATGCCCTGCGGAAAGAACCACAGGTCACCCTCCTTGACGTCCTCGATGAAGTTGCGTCCCTCGTGGTCGACCGCGGCGATCCGGCAACTGCCGCTGAGCACGTACGCCCACTCCGACTGCTTGTGCCAGTGGATCTCCCGGTACCCGCCCGGCTCGAGACCGAACTGGACGCCGGACAGTTGGGTGGCGATCGGCAGATCGCGGCTGGTGACCTCCCGCGTCCAGCCGCCCTTCTCCACCCGGGTATGCGCCTGCGAAAACGAGAACTTGAGGTTGGGCACCAGCCGACTGTCGGTCGTCGGCGGCACCACCAGATCCGGGTTCTGCCGCTCCATCTCGACGTTACGCCCGGCCAGCGGCGCACTGCCTTGGTCGCCGCGGCGCGGCTGAGGATCACTGTTAGCCATGATCGCTGTCTCCCAACTTTAGTTCGATTGTTTGGAGGCGGAAACAAGTCCGCGCTGCGAGCGTGCCCAGCGAGGCAACCCGAGCAATGTGCGCACCCCGGAACGGCCGTACTCAATGGTGGTCGCGATGGGTACTGCCGTGGCGGTTAGCGTCAACACCAGCCTGGTCCAGAGCGGCAGGTATCCACCCGCCCCGGTAGCCGCGAGTAGAACCAACACGAACAGCGTAGCGCGAAGCCGACGCATACCAGGAAGAACGGTCCGATCCGCGCCGGCTGGCGTCCGACTGACCAATGCCATGATGGTCTCCACTCCCGCAAGAATTGGGCCCTCAGGTGGGCGGAAAGGGCCCTCCCGCCCAAGCCGCAGCAACGTGCATCAGAGTTTGCGCTCTGAATTCGATGATATGCGGTGAGTTGCTGGCCTCGCATCACGTGAACGCGCTATTTCATTCGCCACTAATTCCGGACGTTTAGATCCATTCGCCACGGACAGCGCTTCAATCGAGCTTTAACGCAGCCATAAGTAATGCATCGCCCGGGAAGGCGAGAAAGGGACGGCCGGCGCATTAGGCAGACTGTCCCCACACATGTTCAGTCTGGCGATCTAGCCTCGATGATTCGTGCCTGACGCCGGCTCCTTCGGCCCGGCGGAGCTGATCGTTG
>NZ_PNOZ01000145.1:0-5626 GCF_002879555.1 Verrucosispora sp. ts21
CAAACGACCGACACCGACCATCCACCGCCAACCCCCGCTGACGCGAAAACTCCACAAACGCCACCGGCGACGCCATCACCGTCACCCCGCCGACCAGGGCAGCGGAGCACTCGCCCCGACGCAGGGCGCTGACCGCCAGATGCAGGGCGACCAGGGACGACGAGCAGGCGGTGTCGACGGTCAGAGTCGGGCCCTCCAGCCCGAACACGTACGCCAGGCGACCCGACGCGATGCTGCCCGCGCTGCCGCTGAACAGGTAGCCCTCGGCCTCGCCGGGCAGCCGCGGCCGGGCGCCGTAGTCGTGGTACATGCTGCCGAGGAAGACGCCGGTGTCGGTGCCGCGCAGCGACTCCGGGTCGATGCCGGCGTTCTCGGCGGTTTCCCATGCCACTTCCAACAGCAACCGCTGCTGCGGGTCGATGGCTTCGGCCTCGCGCGGCGAGATGCCGAAGAAGTCCGCGTCGAACAGATCCGCGTCGTACAGGAAGCCGCCCTCACCCGCGTACGACTTGCCCACCGCTTCGGGGTCCGGGTCGACCAGGTCGGCCGGCCAACCCCGGTTCTCCGGGAACGGACCGACCGCGTCGCGCTCGGCCAGCACCAGATCCCACAGCTCGTCCGGTGAGGTGACGCCACCCGGGTAGCGGCAGCCCATGCCGACCACCGCGATCGGCTCCCGATCCTGGTCCTCGGCGGCCCGCAGCCGGGCCCGCAGGTCCTGTGAGTCGGCGATGGCGCGCTTGAGGTAGTCGCGCAACTTCTGCTCGTCGGCCACGGTCGTCTCCCGCTCAGTCGAGGTCGTCGATCAGCGCGAACAGCGCTTCGTCACTGGCTGTGTCAAGGTCAACGGTGGCCGGGGAATCGGGGGCCGCCAGGGTGAGCAGCTGCCGCAGCCGGTCGGCGATCGTGCCGTCGCCGGGTCCGCCGTCGCGCAGAAGTGCCTCCAGCCGGTCGAGTTCGGCGTGCACGCCGTCGTCGGGTGGGCTGTCGGCCATCAGGTCGTCCAGGTAGGCGACCAACGCGGCCGGGGTCGGGTGGTCGAACGCCAGCGTCGCGGGCAGCCGGTGCCCGGTCGCCGTACCGAGCCGGTTACGCAGCTCGACCGCGGTGAGCGAGTCGAACCCGAGGTCGGTCAGGGCGCGGTCCAGGTCGATGCCGTCCGGGTCGCTGCGGCCGAGCACGCCGGCGACCTGCGCCCGTACCAGACCGGTGAGCAGGTCGCGTCGTTGTTCCGGTGAGCGGCCAGCCAGTTGTGCGGCCAGGGCGGGCCGGTCGGCGGCGACGGCCGCGGAGGCCGCCGGCAGGGCGGGCACGGCCAGGTCGCGCAGCACGGCCGGCGGGTCGGTGAGGCGGCGGACGTCGAAGCGGGTGACGGCGAACGCCGGTCCGCCGTCGGTGAGCGCGGCGTCGAACAGCCGCATCGCTTCCTCGTCGGCAAGTGGCCGCAGTCCCAGCCGGGCCACCCGCTGCCGGTCGGTGTCGGACAGGTGCCCGGACAGGGCGCTGCTCTGTGCCCACAGGCCCCAGCCGAGGGAGACGGCGGGCAGTCCGGCCGCGCGGCGGTGCTGTGCCAGCGCGTCGAGGAAGGCGTTGGCGGCGGCGTAGTTGCCCTGTCCGGCGGTGCCGAGGGTGCCGGCCACCGAGGAGTACAGCAGGAACAGTGCCGGTGGCCGGTCGGCCGTCAGCTCGTGCAGGTGCCAGGCGGCGTCCACCTTGGGTGCCAGCACATGGTCGAGGTCGTCGCCGGTGAGCGCGGTGATGGTGCGGTCACGGGTGGTGCCGGCGACGTGGGCGACGGCGGCGGGTGGCCGGTCGAGTCCGTCGAGCACGGCGGCGAGGGCGGCACGGTCGCTGACGTCGCAGGCGAGGGTGCGTACGGCAGCTCCGAGATCGGTCAGTTCTTCGGCGAGGCGGTCGGCGTCGGGGGCGGCCGGTCCGCGGCGGCTGAGCAGCACCAGGTCGGTGGCGCCGTACGCGGTGACCAGGTGTCGGGTCAGGACCGCGCCCAGCGCGCCGGTGGCCCCGGTGACGAGCACCGGTCCGCCGGACAGGTCCGGCCGGGCTTCGGTGCCGGCCCGGGTGACCGGGGCCAGGCGGGGTGCCAACAGCCGACCGGCCCGGATCGCCGTCTGCGGTTCGGTGGTGGCGGCGACGGCGGCGAGGGCCGCCCAGGAGGGGTCGGTGTCGTCCACGTCGACCAGCCGGAAGCGGCCCGGCTGTTCGGCCTGAGCGGACCGGACGAGGCCCCACACCGCGGCCTGGACCGGGTCGGGGTCGGCGCCGGTGGTGGTCGCGACCGCATGCCGGGTCACCAGCACCAGTTCCGCGCGGGTGTCGTCGGCCAGCCAACGGCGCAGCAGGTCGAGGGTGGCGGTCAGGCTCTGTCGTACCCGTTGCGGTGGGGTGGCGGCCGGGTCGCCGTCCGGGGCGGCCACGAACACCGCAGCTGTGGCGGGCAGGTCGCCGACCGTGGCGTACGCGGGAAGCCCGGTGGCATCCGGCAGGCCGAGCGTCGCCGCGTCCACCGGCGCGCCGTTCGGGGCAGGCACCGGACGCCAGGTGAGCCGGTGCAGCCCGTCCGGGACAGCGGCCGGGCCGGCGGCGCGGGGCAGCAACCGCAGCCGATCCACGGTCAGTACCGGACCGCCGGCCGGGTCGGTGGCGTTCAGCGACACCACCGTGCCGTCCTCGCCGGTCTCGTGGACGGTGAGGGTGACCCGCAGCGTGGACGCGCCGCTGGCGTGCAGGCGTACCCCGGTGAACGCGAACGGCAGCACCTCGGCGCCCACCTCGTCCGGTGCCGCGGCCACCAGGGGCAGCAGCGGGTGCAGCGCGGCGTCGAGCAGCGCAGGGTGCAGGGCGTAGCCGGCGGCCTCGGGCAGTTGGTCCTCGGCGAGGGTGACCTCGACGTACCGTTCGCCGGGGCGGCGCCACAGCCGGGTCATCCGGCGGAACGCCGGTCCGTAGTGGTAGCCGAGGCCGGCGAGCCGGTCGTAGACGTCGTCGAGCGCGACCGGTTCGGCGTCCTGCGGTGGCCACGGGCCGGACGGTGGGGCGGGCGTCGGTGCGGGGGTGAGCAGGCCGTCGGCGTGCCGGGTCCACGGGTGCCCGGCGGCGGCGCCGGCGGGGCGGGCGTACACGGCGACCGTGCGGCTGCCGTCGTCGGCCGGGGCGTCGGCCACCACCTGCACGGCGACCGGTTCACGTCCGTCGAACGGCAGCGGGGTGCTCAGGGTCAGCTCGGCCAGTTGGTGGCAGGCGACCTGCGCGCCGGCCCGCAGCACCAGGTCGGTCAGGGCGCTGCCGGGTACCAGCGGGACGTCGCCGGGGCGATGCTCGGCCAGCCAGGCGCCGCCGGTCGCATCGAGTCGGCCGGTCAGTACGGCGGTGTCCGAGCCGGCCACATCGACGGCCGCGCCGAGCAGCGGGTGGGCGGTGTCGTGCTGTCCGGCTGCGGCCGGGCCGGCGGCACGGGCGTCCAGCCAGTAGCGGCGGCGCCGGAACCGGTAGGTGGGCAGCGGCACCGGGCGGCTGCCGGGGTGTACCCGTTCCCAGTCCACCGGCACGCCCCGTCCGTGCAGCAGGGCCAGGGCGGTGAGCACGGTCTCCGGCTCGTCGCGGCCGGCACGCAGCATCGGGACGACGAGGCCGGGCGGGTCGCCCAGTGTGGCTGCGGCCAGTCCGGTCAGTACGGCGTCGGGACCGATCTCGACCAGGTCGGTGACGCCCGTACGGTGCAGGGTGCGGACCGCGTCGGCGAATCGCACCGGCTGCCGCACGTGCCGCACCCAGTAGTCGGCGCTGCGCAGCTCGCTGGCGGTAGCCGGGTCGCCGGTGGTGTCGGAGACGACGGTGAGCACGGGTTCGCGGAAGGTGAGTCCGTCGATCGCCTGGCGGAACTCGTCGAGCACACCGTCCATGTGGTGTGAGTGGAAGGCGTGGCTGACCGGCAGCGCGGTGGCCCGCCGGCCGCGGGATCGCCAGTGTTCGACGGTGTCCTGGACGGCGGCGCGGTCCCCGGCGACGACTGTGGATCGGGGGGCGTTGACTGCGGCCACGGTCAGGTCGGTACGGCCGGCCAGCCAGTCGCGGACCTCGTCTTCGGTGGCGTCCAGCGCGATCATCGCGCCGTCGTCGCGGGCGGCCTGCATGGCGTGGCCGCGGGCGGCGATCAGCCGGGCGGCGTCGGCCAGGTCGAACACGCCGGCGACGTGCGCGGCGGTGATCCCGCCGACAGAGTGGCCGAGGACGGTGTCCGGTCGTACCCCGCAGGCCTCCACATGCCGGTAGAGGGCGACCTCGGTGGCGAACAGCGCGGCCTGGGTGAACACGGTCTGGCCGAGCAGGGCCGCGTCGGCGCTGTCCGGGTCGGCGAACAGGATGTCGCGCAGCGGCTGGTCGAGGTGCCCGTCGAGGTGGGCGCACACGTCGTCGAGGGCGCGGCGGTACGGTGCCGACCGGTCGTACAGGGTGCGGCCCATGCCGATGCGTTGGCTGCCCTGCCCGGTGAACAGGAACGCGAGCCGGCCGCGCGGACCGGCCGGGCCATGTGTCAGGCCGGGTGCGGATCCGCCGGTGGCCAGGGCTTCGAGGGCAGCGGCGCGGGTGTCCGGGTCGGTGCCGGTGACCACGGCCCAGCGGTGCAGGACGGTGCGGCGGGTCAGGGCAACCGCGACGCTTGTCGGGTCCGGGCGTTGGGGGCCGGTGACCAGGTCGTGCAGCGCGCGGGCCTGGTCGCTCAGGGCGGCGGGGTTGTGCCCGGACACCACCCAGGCGACCGGGCTGCCCGGTTCGGTGTCGGCGGCCGGTTCGGTGTCGGCGGCCGGGGCTTGTTCGAGGATGACGTGGGCGTTGGTGCCACTGATTCCGAAGGAGGAGACTGCCGCGCGGCGGGGACGGCCGGTGTCGGGCCAGTCTTGCCGGGACGACAGCAGCCGCACCGCACCGGAGTCCCAGTCGACCATGGGTGACGGCACTTCACAGTGCAGTGAGCGGGGCGCCACTCCGGCCCGCATCGCCTGCACCATCTTGATCACACCACCCACACCCGCAGCAGCCTGGGCATGACCGATGTTCGACTTCAACGAGCCGAGCAACACCGGCACACCACCGGTACGGGACCCGTACGTGGCCAACACCGCCTGCGCCTCGATCGGGTCACCCAACGACGTACCCGTGCCGTGCGCCTCCACCACGTCCACATCCGACGCCGACAGGCCTGCCACACCCAACGCGGCACGGATGACCCGCTCCTGGGCGGGGCCGTTGGGGGCGGTCATGCCGTTGGAGGCACCGTCGGAGTTGACCGCGCTGCCGGGTATCACGGCGAGGATCTGGTGGCCCTTGGCGCGGGCCACTGACAGGCGTTCGAGCAGCAGCAGGCCGGCGCCTTCGGACCAGCCGGTGCCGGTGGCGTCGGCGGCGAACGACCGGCAGCGGCCGTCCGTTGCCAGGGCGCGTTGGCGGGAGAACTCGACGAATGCCGTGGGCGACGCCATCACTGTCACCCCGCCGACCAGGGCGGCGGAGCATTCCCCGCGGCGTAGGGCGGTGGCGGCCAGGTGCAGGGCGACCAGGGACGACGAGCAGGCGGTGTCGACGGTCAGGGTCGGGCCGTTGAGGCCGT
>NZ_PNOZ01000146.1:0-5528 GCF_002879555.1 Verrucosispora sp. ts21
ATCTACACGCCGACGAACAGCGCATCTCGGCGATCACCGTGAATCACCCAGGCTAACGAACCGTCAAACCCACATCGGACATAAGCTCCCGAACCGTCCTCTCAGTGGCTAAGAATGCGATTGATAGCCGCCCGTATCCGCGAAGCAGGTTCGTGAGTGGCGCTATCGCCCATGGGCGGCCGACTGGCACCCGACCCCAGGTCACGCCCGGTCGCTGCCAGTGGCAACATTGCGTGCGGCATCGCGTAGCGCGATGAAGACATCGAGCGGTTGGCCGACTTGGAGGATCCCGTCCCGGTCCTCGGGCCAGTACAACCAGGTCGAGTAGTTCAAAATCCGTCCGAGGATGGAGGTTTCAAGAGCGGCTTGCAGATTCTCCCGGCGCTTGTCCAGAAAGACATCCCCGTAGTTCAGGGCCAGACCGATTGGCCCCTGGTAGGCGACACATCCGATGATCGAACTGATCGGCGTCTCGCGGATCCGCTGGATTAAGAAGCCACTCCGGTAAACTAGGCGTCGATCGGTCAATACATACTTCTCGTCGTAATGGCCAGCAATCCTGAATGCACTCCACAGAGCGAACAGTGCCCATATGAGTGTCTCGACCCCGCCGGCGCTCACATCGATCAAGGTCGTCGTCGCCACGACAGCCACGAGGCCGAACACGATCGGCATCAGGGTGGTGACTGGGTGCCGCCGAAACACCCGGGTCACGATCTCGCCGGGCCGCGCAACCAGGGCCGGAACAGCTGGCATATCTACCGGGAAGCGAATGTCTTCAAGTCCGGGGATGCCATCGGCGATCGTCTCTCCGCTGGGCCAGGAGACGGGTTCGGCGTGGTCTCGCAGGTAACGGCGGGCCCGGCCGAGTCCCAGCGGCAGCCGTAGGGTGGCTGCGGCAATGAGGCGTCCGTTCGGAAGACGTCCCACCAAGCGTCCACGCTCGTCGACAACGATTCGCGCAGTGCGCATGGCCACTGCCGGCAGGTCCGGTCGCTCATCCTGAGGGACGAATGCGACGTCGTCGGAGAACCGACGGGTGAGGTCACCGACGGCTTCCACCCCGGCGGCCGCAGCGCGGGTATCCACCCGCCGGCCGAGCGGCGCCAGCAGGCGAACGAAGCGGGGATATCGCTGTTGAACCCAGTCGATGAGCCCGATCGACCGCAGCATCCGCTCAATCGGGCTCTGCTCTCCGGCTAGGTGCTCGAGCAGCCGGACATGCCGGAACTCGTAGGTCGCCCCGGATTGCCGTAGGACACCTCGTACGTGCGCATCTTCAAGGAAGCCGATCATGTCCCATGGACCCCAACCAGCCAACCATGAGCCCAGGCGTGCTTCCGCGTAGGTCTCGTAAGCTGTCGCGTGCGCCCGCCGGCTCCCGAAGAGAAGCCTGGTCACCAACAGCGCAGCTCCGACCACACCGAGCATGACAGCGGCCCGAAGGCCCGCCAGCACACCGAAGGTCACTGCCAGAAGCAGGAGCCGCGCCAGCCCAGCAGTCAACGTGGCGCGGCGATCCGCAAGCACGGAGTCCTTGGGCTCAGATGCCTGCCCGACGGTGAAGAGCCGAGGCCGTGTCACACCGGCGGCTAGCACGGCGACGGCGAGCACACTCCACACGAGGGCGCCATCCACCGGGCTAAACCCGCCATCCAGAAGTCCGACTGCCTGAAAGCCTACGTAGAACAGAACCGATGCCACCACTGCGTGGCGCAATGCGCGGGTGAGCCACGGCCGCGGGTCCCACGTCGGTGCCGCCGGCAGGGCCGGATACCCCTGAGACCTGAGGAAGAAGACAGTCGTGGCCACCGTGGCAAGGACAATGACGTTCACCGGACGCTGGGGAAAGAGCGCGACGGTGTCGAACACGGGTGCGAGGGCGACTGCCGCCTCCGTCAGCGTTGGCAACGCCCGTTGGCCAAGAAGTCCATCGCTGAGCGTGTCGCGTATTGCGCCAGTCACGACGTCAGGGCGTTCACGGTAAAGATCAGCGGCCCAGGTCAAGGTGAGCGCGCCCAGCGTGCCCTTGACCGCCGCCCGGACCACGCGTGCTGCTCCGGCCAGACCGCTGGCGTTCCAGGCCGCGAGTTCCCACCAGCGCAGCTCTTGGCGCGCCTTACCACTTGCCTCCCAGTGCATCCATCGCGCCTGCGCACCAAGCCAACGGCCTGCCCGGTCGGACCGCCACCGTGGCGGCTTGGCTCCGATGGGGTGATAAACCGAAGGCAGAAAGTGCTCGAACAGGCGGTTCTCCAACGCTTCGACCGTCTGGGGGATCGCCAGAAGCGACGAGGGTTGGCTATCGCCCTGTTCGTAGACCGTGCGCATCAGCCACAACGACAGCGGGTTTGTCAGCACCGTGGCCAGCGGTTCACTCGACCTGGCTGCGACGAACAACGGCGTCCACCGGTCCGGATGCCCGGCGGTCGACTCGCGCAGATAACGCCGGGCATCCGAGAGCCGCAACGGCCGAAGCGTGAGCATTGCACTGCGTGACAGCGGTCGACCAGCAGCCGAAACCGCCTCTGCGAACTCCTCGGGCCGACTGGTCAGCACCAATGGCTGGTCAGACCCGTGCCTGTTGATCGACTCGATCACCTCGGCACGGATTCCCTCCGGAAGTTCGTCAAGCCCGTCGACTATCGGAATGACACCACTGCGGGCGATCATGCCGGCCACCGTATCGATGCCGATCGCCCGAACAGGTCGGGCGGCGAGTTCCGGCAAGACCGACAGCAATGTGGCCTCGATCCACCCTGTCATGGACCGATCTGGCCGCCAGGTGGTGGCGGGCACGACAACTGGCACCAAGCCGCCGGCCACGCGCTGGGTAAGCAGGTCACGTGCGAGCTTCTGGGCGATCACACTCTTTCCGCTGCCGGCAGCACCCAGGATGATCAGCCGACGATCGGGCAGGGCGCGGAAACAGTCCGCGATCTCATCGAACTCATGCCTGCGCCCAGAACGTTCGTCGGTCCAGGAGACTGGAAGCGGCCACGGGTCGTAAACCCTTCGCCATCGAGCATTGTCACTCAATCGATGAACCAGAGCACGCGCTAGCTCATCACATGCCTCCTCCGCCGTAAGGTCGGAAGGCGGATGAACCCCGCGCATTCGACCAACCGACGCTGACAGCAGCGGAAGAGACAGGGCGAACAGTGCGACCAGAAGAGACGCGGCGCTGCCGAACTTGTCGGCGAAGTCAAGCCCACGCCGATTGAGCAGAAGACCGAGACCCAGCAAGGCGAGAGCGATCAGGAGCAGGACAGCAGAGCTACCGAATCTGTCTCGCCGCGATGTCCCGGTGCGCCTCATTGTCCCCTCTACCGTCAGCAGCGCCCCAGGCGACGGGACGTCACCGGCGACAATCTCGCGACAAGGACCCGCTGTCAACACAGTCACCAACAGCGAGTAATCATCGGCGTCCTGACCTGCTGCGATCCGCGTGACGCGGCACCGCCGGGTTGCCGCTCGAAACCGCCGATGAGCGAGCGGAGATCGAATTCCTCCTGACGGCCGCCGAGGTTGAGGCACCGCAACCAGCTTGACTGGTGCGATCCGCCCGCGATTGGGTGGCGCCGTGAGCAAATTGTGGACCGCTCCCGAGGACGACCCCAGGACCTTTGGCCAGCCCGTCGGCGAGAAGGCAACGTACCGGGAGTACCTCGACAACTACCGTCTGACGATAGAGATGAAGTGCGACGGACTGGACGCCGAGCAACTCGGCCGACGTTCGGTGCCGCCCAGCACCCTGAGTTTGCTCGGCCTGATCCGCCACCTGGCTCAGATGGAGAACCACTGGTTCCAGCGTGTGCTGCAAGGGCGGACCGCCGCGCCGCGCCTTTACCAGCACGAGGACGACCCGGATTGGGACTTCGGGGGCGCGGTTGCTGAACCAGCGGTGGTGGAGGACGCCTTTGCAACCTGGAAGGCCGAGACCGCCAAGGCGGACGAATGGCTCGACGCCCTTGAGGAGGCCGACCTGGGCCGCGAGGTACTGGTCGACGGTGGCAGCCACGCCACGCGTGACGTGTCCACGTGATCGAGGAGTATGCGCGGCACGCCGGCCACGCCGACCTCCTGCGCGAGTGCATCGACGGGCGAACCGGCCTGTGACCCACCAGGCAGTGGGTCAGCATAAGGACCGCCGCCAGCGCGCTACCAACACCGAGGCGCCGGAGTACTGGCGGCAGATCGAGCATTACGCCAAGCCGACGCAGCGCTCGTAGGCGCTGTCAGAGGGCGTAGAAGCGGTACCTGCCAGGTTGCTCAACCGCTTGACATCACGCAGTCGCACAGTTTCACCAGTCCCTCGTCGCCGGACTCCAAGCAGCGAGATGCAACGTCCAAGCGTGTGCCGCCGGCGGGGTCGTAGGCTCGCCGGGTGACGGACGAGGAGACTACGGAACTTGTCATCGATCGCCTGCTTCTGGCGTTGGCGGCGCAACTCGGCACGTCGGGCAGTCCGGCACTGGCGGCCGGTGCGGCCGAGGCGCTCGCCGACTTGAGCAGGTCCCAGGCCGAGGTCATCTTCGGCTAGGCGGGCCATCTGGTTCACTACGGCGCGGACACCGAACCACTGAAGGCTCTCATCCACGCGATCACGGCCATCCAACGCGATGAGGCTCCGGCAGATGCCACGATCAAGCCGGGTGACGAAGTGCGACTCGTGGGTGAGGTGCCCGAGAGTCTTGCCGACTACGACGAGATGTGGCTGCGCGAGACCACGTTCGTCGTCCGCTACCTCGGTAGGAATGCGATGGTCGACGTGCAGCCGGACCTGACCGAGGATTACGTGATCGCGACGGTGCCGGCCGCCGCCGTTGAACCCTCGCGAAGGGAGAGCACTCCGTAGCATCGCCGCTCCCGCTCAGGTACGACCGTTGTCCATGCGTCCGGTGGTGCCGGCGACAATCGTGATGCCGGAGAACGCGCACGACGACGCGTCCCCACACACGTCCGCTTCGCGATCTGCTCGTCACCTAGGGTGACGGTAGGTGTCGCTCGTTGGCGTCCCGGTCATGCCCTAAATGCGGTGCGCAGGGACGCATCCTCATGGATAAGACGGGAATGCGGGAACGACATCTCTGTCCGGGCGCACGGACGGGCAGCAGCGCGCGTCACCGTAGCCCAGCGTCGATGGCGGGCACGTTGGCTCTGCCTCTGGTGGGCTCTGCTGGCCCGGCGATACGGGCCAGCGCAGCCGGCAGGGCGTCGCCGAATCCTGCTGGCAGGCCTGACCTCGCCATAGGTCGTGTTCCCACTCGGTCCGATGCACCCGGTTGTCGGGGCTCGAGTGCTGGCTGGCGGTTCAGATTGTGGGGCGGTCGAGTCGTGGTTTCCAGGTGTTGCGGTCGGTCCATGCGCCGGCACCGACTTGGGCGTGGGGGAACGGAGTGGTGTCGTGGCTGCGGGTGCCGAGGTCGGGGCGTTCCTTGCGTTCCTGTTCATCGACTTTGATGAGGCTGGCCATGGCGTCGACGTGTCGCTTCTCGGCGTCGCGGAGGTAGCCGATGAAGGTGTTC